>JANMPL010000283.1:0-1637 GCA_031369845.1 Chloroflexota bacterium | reverse complement strand
CTTCCATTTCCTTACCCCCCGGCCGAACTGTAACGGCCCCATGTTCCCATGGACAACCATGCCAAAACCTTGTTCGGCGCTTCAGATCGCCGCGTAGACTGCGAGCGGGTCGGTGCTTGTCGGGTCCGAGGGCCGAGTCAGTCCGGGGGCGCCACCTGCCTTCCATCTGAGGTACCCGATGACCAGGTTCGTCGTCGACGCCGGCGTCGTCCTCCAGCTTGCGAGCGAGGGGGTCGAGGTGCCAGACGCGCACGAGCTCCTCGCACCGACGCTCCTTCGTTCCCAGACGCTGTCGGCTCTGCACGAGGCCGTCCAGCGGGGCGAGATCACGGCCGACGTCGCGCGCGATCACCTCGCCCGGATCGGGCGCATGCCGATCAGGCTGCTCGGCGACGGCGTGCTCCGGCGTCGGGCCTGGGACCTGGCGGATCAGTTGGGATGGGCCTCGACCTACAACGCCGAGTACGTGGCTCTTACGCAGCTGCAGGCAGACGCGTTCATAACGCTGGACCCGGAACTGGCGCGCAGCGTTGAAGGGATCGTCCGGACGGCGTCGATTGAGGCGCTGCGCTGACAGTCTGTTGACAAGCCTGACCGACAGCCTACGATCGACGCCCGCCGAGGGTCTACGGAGGCCATCCGTGTCGCTCGAATCGTTCGCTCGTTACCCGTTGACCTTCGGCCCCTCGCCCGTCCATCGGCTGGACCGGTTGACGAAGCACCTCGGCGGCGCGGAGGTCTGGGCAAAGCGCGAGGACGTGAGCTCGGGCCTCGCGTTCGGCGGAAACAAGACCCGCAAGCTTGAGTACCTGGTCGCCGACGCACTGGCGCAGGGCTGCGACTCGCTGGTCTCGATCGGTGGCGTGCAGTCGAACCACACCCGCCAGGTCGCGGCCGTGGCGGCCGTGGCCGGCCTGAAGTGCGTCCTGGTCCAGGAGAGCTGGGTGGACTGGCCGGACGTCACGTATGACCGGGTCGGCAACATCCTGTTGAGCCGCCTCATGGGCGCCGACGTCCGGCTGGTCAAGGCCGGTTTCGGGATCGGCTTCAAGGAGAGCTGGGAGCAGGCGCTCGCCGAGATCAATGCCGCGGGCGGAAAGCCGTACGCGATCCCGGCAGGCGCGTCCGACCATCCACTCGGCGGCCTGGGCTTCGCCTCGTGGGCCCGCGAGGTGGAGGCGCAGGAGCGGGAGCTCCGTGTCTTCTTCGACACGGTCATCGTGTGCGCGGTCACCGGCTCAACCCAGGCCGGCATGATCGCCGGGTTTGCCGATCGCGCGCGTGATCGCCGTGTGATCGGGATCGATGCCTCGGCGAAGCCGGCCGAGACGCGTGCCCAGGTCGCCCGGATCGCACGCTTCACAGCCGAGGCCATCGGTGTCGGACGGGACCTTCGCGAGGACGAGATCATCCTGGACGAGCGATACCACGCCGGCACCTACGGGATCCCCGACGCGACGACGCTCGATGCCATGCGCCTCGCCGCGCGCCTTGAGGGCATGATCACGGACCCCGTCTACGAGGGGAAGTCGATGGCCGGCCTCGTCGATCTCGTGAGTCGTCGCGAGATACCGGCCTCCTCGACGGTCCTCTACGCTCACCTCGGCGGCCAGCCGGCGCTCAACGGGTACGCGGGG
>JANMPL010000307.1:0-12128 GCA_031369845.1 Chloroflexota bacterium | reverse complement strand
CTCCAAGGCGCTGGGCAAAAGCCTCCAACGAAGCGTCCGCCTGCGTCACCGGTCCGTCAAGGGCCGATGGTCCCGGCACTGTTACTTGCGGTGCATCCAGGTCCCGTTCGGCCGCCGAAAACGGGACCGATGCTCGACTGGAGCTGGTCCCACGTCCAGAGCGAGTCGTACCCGAGCCGGTCGGCCCGGACGCCCGCCTCGAGGAGCGACGGCCAGTCGGTGTACTGGTTCCAGCAGAGCACTCCAAGGCGGATATCGGTCACGGGGATCCTCCTTCTGTGCGAGCGGCCTGGTGGTCGACGTCAAGCGGCAGTCTTCCGACGACCTCGCCCTCGTCCATCTCGCCCGTCGGCTCGAAGCCGAGCTTCCGATAGAACTCCGCTGGACCGCCGTCGCCGGGCACCCAGCTGGTCATCAAGGCGATTGCGCCCGGGCGGGTCCGGACATAGTCGGTGAGGAGCTCGACTGCGCGCTTGCCGTAGCCGCGACCCTGGAACCCGTCGGCGATCATCAGGCGCCAGAGGGTGTACAGCGGTTTCGTGTCGTCCTCATGCTCGGTGACCACGGGTGACACCTGCTCGATGACGAACCCGTCGTCATCGAGCATGAGGAAGCCGACCGGTTCGTCATCCGCGTAGATCGCGCGGAACCAGGCGGTCGGGTAGAAGTAGGCCTCCGCGATCGAGACGGCGTTCGGCGCGACGAACTGATCCTGGCCCGGCGCCACCGTCAACCGGCAGATCGCCCTGACCGTCTCGCCGGTCACCTCCCGGAGTTCGACGGTCATTCCGGCAGCCGCTCCCACTCGACCCAGCGGGCCCCGTCCCACCAGCGTTGCCCTGTCTGGCCGTCGCGGCCGTCCGCGAACACGTCGATCCGATCGGCACCCGACGACGAGGCGGCTGGGTTGCCCGCCAGCTCACCGCCGAGCGATTCCCAGGGGTGCCAGCTCGTGCCGTCCCAGTAGCGATTCCAGAGCTCCCCGTCGGGGAACACGGCGAACACCTGCATCTGGTCGACTGCCCAGGCAGTCACGGCCGGCTGGGAGGCCAGGGTTCCGCCAAGCGACTCGACAGCACCCCACGAGTCAGCCTCGAACGGCCGATGGGCGATCCCGCCGTCGGTCTCACGCCAGAAGAGGTCGATCCGCCCGGGTCCCCACGAGACCGCCGCCAGGCAGTCCATCAGCGGACGTGGGCGATCTGGGCGTCGATGGCGTTCCGCACGGCCGGCGACGTCGCGGCCTCGACCGATCTGACCTTCACGTGCCGGATTCGCTTGCCGGTACCCTCGATCGAGCCGTCCGCGTTCGGCAGGTCGGCGCCGTCGGCGAGCTGGAGGTTGACGTGCGACTTGTGGGGGATGATCGCGAACAGGAGGTCGCGCATCGCCATGCTGCGGCCGAAGGCGAGGAGGCCGTTGCCGAAGTCGACCTGTTCGACGACGTCTGGCATGGCCGCGTTCACAGCGGCACGGAGGGCGTGAGCGGTCGCGACGACCTCGGGCGCGTTGCCTTCCAGGATCCTGTCGAAGCTGGCGTCGATCGAGGAGTCCGTCACCGGACGACGATGTTCACGAGCCTGCCGCCGCCGGCCTGGATGATCTTGGACGGTTCGCGGCCGTCGAGTGCCGCCCGGACCTTGTCCCGGGCGAGGACGACCTGTTCGAGCTCGATCTCCGAGATCCGGGTCGGGACCGTCACCTTGTCGCGAAGCTTGCCGTTCACCTGGATCGGGACCTCGCGAGTCTCCTCGATGACCGCGGTCGGGTCCACGTCGGGCCAGGACTGGGAATGGATCGAAGCCCACGGCACGCCGGCAGCCTGCAGGCGTCGCGACCACAGCTCCTCGCTGATATGCGGCGCGGCCGGCGCCAGCATCAGGAGCGCGAGTCGGACGGCCTCGTCCCACTCGGACGTCCCCGCGACACTCGTGCCGCGATAGCGCATCAGCAGGTTCGTCAGCTCCATGAGCTTGGCGATCATCGTGTTGAAGTGGAACGCCTCGTAGTCGGCGGTGACGCCGCCCAGCGTCCGGTGAGCAGCGTTGCGGACGGCCGTCCGGGCGTCAGCTTCGGACTCGCCGGCCGGGAGCGTCCCGGCGTCGGGATCGCCGCCTTCCAGGCCGTGCTGGTCGAGGGCGATCGTCCACAATCGGTTGAGGAAGCGATGGACGCCACCGATTCCCGTCGGACTCCACGGTCCACCCTGGTCCCACGGGCCCATGAACATCAGAAAGAGGCGGATGGTGTCGGCCCCGTAACGCGCGACCAGGTCGTCCGGGTCGACGGTGTTGCCCCGCGACTTCGACATCCGCTCGCCGTCGAGGCCGAGGATCTGGCCCTGGTTGAATAGCCTGATGAACGGCTCGTCCTGGTCGACGATACCGATGTCGCGCATCATCTTGGTGAACTCGCGGGCGTAGAGCAGGTGCATCACCGCATGCTCCGAACCGCCGGTGTACTGCCTCACCGGCGTCCATCTATCGACGAGCGCACGATCGATCGGCCCGCCACTCTTCTCCGGTGACAGGTAGCGGAACCAGTACCACGAAGAATCGATGAACGTATCCATCGTGTCGGTCTCTCGGCGGGCGGGCCCACCGCATTTCGGACAGGTGACGTTGAGGAACGCCTCGTCGCGACCCAGCGGGTTCTCGCCGCTGCCGCGGTAGTCGACGGTGTCCGGCAGGCGGACCGGCAGATCCTCTTCCGGGACGGGCACGATCCCGTCGCGCTCGCAGTAGATGACCGGGATCGGCGTCCCCCAATAGCGCTGGCGACTGATCAACCAGTCGCGGAGCCGATACGTGACCGTTGGCTTGGCCTTGCCCTGCTCGGCCAGCTTGGCGACGATCGCCCGGCCCCCGTCATCGGCTGGCATGCCGTCGTACGGCCCCGAGTTCACGAGGACCTCGTCGGAGGCGTGCGCGAGATAGGCGTCCTCGAGCTCCCCGCCACCGCCGGAGCCCGGTGATGCGACAACCTGCCGGACGGGTAGCCCGAATGCCCCGGCGAAGGCGAAGTCCCGCTCGTCGTGGGCCGGGACCGCCATGATCGCGCCGGTCCCGTACCCAGCCAGGACGTAATCCGCGATCCAGATGGGGATGCGCTCGCCGTTGATCGGGTTGACCGCGTCGGCACCGATCGCGACGCCGGTTTTCTCTCGGTCGGTCGACAGCCGCTCGATCTCTGTCTCGGTCTGCGTCCGGGCGACGTAGGCGTCAACCTCCGCCCGTCGCTCCGGGGAGGTCAGCGTCGCGACGAGCGGATGTTCCGGGGCGAGGACCATGAAGGTCGCCCCGAAGAGCGTGTCCGGCCGCGTCGTGAAGACCCGCAGCTCGTCGCCGCCTGGCTGGTGGTCGTCTACCACGGTCGTGAAGACAAGCTCGGCGCCCTCACTCCGCCCGACCCAATTGGTCTGCTGCGCCTTGATCGCCTCGGGCCATTCCAGGCCGCTGAAATCGATCAGCTCGTCCGCATAGTTCGTGACCTTGAGATACCACTGAGCCAGGTCGCGCTTCTCGACTTTCGCCCCGCAGCGCCAGCAGTGGCGATCGGCGCCTTCGACCTGCTCGCGGGCGAGCGTCCCATCGTTCGGGCACCAGTCGACGGCCGATGTCTGGCGGTAAGCGAGCCCGGCCTTGAAGAACTGGAGGAAGAACCACTGATTCCAGCGGTAGTAGTCGGGGTCGGCGGTAACGACCTCCGCCTCCCAGTCGAACGTCGCGCCCATCGTCCGCAGCTGGCGCCGCATGTTGTCGATGTTCGACATCGTCCAAGTACGCGGGTTGATGTTGTTTTTGATCGCCGCGTTTTCGGCAGGCAGCCCGAAGGCATCGAAGCCGATCGGCAGGAACACGTTCTCGCCGTGCATCCGGAGGAACCTGGCAATGGCGTCTGTCGGCGTGATGATGTACCAGTGGCCGATGTGGATGTCGCCCGACGGGTACGGGTACATCGTCAGCAGGTAGTAGGGCGGCCGCCCCTCCTCGTGGAGATCGGTCCGGTGCAGGCCAAGCTCGTCCCACTTCTTCTGCCAGCGCGACTCGATCGAGGCCGGGTCGTAGCGCTCGACGCGCGTGCGCCCGATCGCCCCGGTCGTCTTGGTGCTTTCGGTCGTGTCGGTCACATCTGCTCGCTGATAACAAGCGACCCCCCGCCGGCCGGCAGGGGGTCGTGGGTGGTCGGCGTTACGAGGGTATTGGTGGAGCTAAGGGGGCTCGAACCCCTGACCTTCTGAATGCCATTCAGACGCTCTCCCAGCTGAGCTATAGCCCCACGCCGGAGCGCGGAGTATAGCAAACGCCACGCTCAGCCTCGCCCGACCGCCACCGCCTCACCGCACGAAGACGTAGGCATAGAACGGACTCGAGAACCCGTCGCCGACGGCGTTGCGGGCCGTCAAGTTCAGCTCGATGACCCAGGGATTGCCGCCCTTCGGAAGCCGGCTGACACTGACGGTCGAGTCCTTGAGCACCGCTGTCACGGTGCACTCGCTCATCGCTTCGTACAGCGACGGTGCGCTGGCATCGGTCGTGATCCGTCCACAGGTCGCGCTCGTGTCGGCGATCGTCCAGCCGTCGATCGTCACGGTCGCGACATCGCCAGCGGCCAGTTCCAGGATCTGCTTGCCATAGGTGGCGAGAAGATCGTCCAGCGCCTGGGGCCGACGCCGGCGTAAGGCCTCGACGGTCATTGGTGCATTCCCCTCGTCCCTTGTCGGCCGCGACGTGGGTCGCCGCTTCAGAAGATAGACGCGCCGCGCGGCCGATTCGGGCTAGTCGTTTTCGGCGCCCTTTTGGCTATTTCGCTGTAACTCGACGCTGGCCTGCCCCAAACGTCCGATGGGTCGCGGTACCAATTTCTTGGTGAGACTGCCCGCGCAAGGTGCACCTTGGACGCGGAGCCGATGCCGTGTGCATCTGGTCGCAGCACTGCCTGCGAGAGGAGGTTGCCTACGTCCACGAATGCCACCCGACGAATCACCACGCGCCCAGGTCACAACCCGCAAGGGGGACGCACCCTGATGAACAGCCACCGGATTCGCTCGAGAGGATTGCCGCTCGGGGCGGCGCTCATGCTCGTGCAGCTCAGCGTCGGCATCGCCAGCGCGGTGCCCGGCGTCACGCCACCCAGCGTCAGCGCAACTCTGCTCCCCGGGGCGAGCACCACCGTCGCCAAGACGGTCGAGACGCCGCCGATCCCGCCGAATCCCGACATCGTCTTTCTGGCCGACACGACCTCGAGCATGAGCGGCGCGATCGGAAACGTGCAGGCTGGCGCCGCCACCATCATGAGCACCGTCCTGGCCGCCCAGCCCACCGCGCAGTTCGGCGTCGCCAACTACACCGACCAGAACTGCCCCACCCCGTTCGTCCTCGACCAGCCGATCACCGCCAGTACCGCCGCGGTCCAAACGGCCCTCAACGCGCTCAGCACCGTCGGAGGGGCCTGCAACTCGGATGCCGCCGAGGACTACATCAACGCCCTCTACCAGCTCGCGACGGACCCGGCGGTCGGCTTCCGGGCCGGGTCGACGAGGATAATCGTGCTGTTCGGCGACTCGTCGTCCCACGATCCCAGCGAGGGCATCACCCAGGCGCAGGCCATCACCGCCCTCAACGCCGAGGGCATCATCGTCATCGCCGTCAACGTACCGGGCACATCCGGTTTCCTGTTCGACGGCCTCGACAACGCGGGCCAGGCGACCGCAATCGCGACGGCGACCGGTGGTGCCTACCTCAATGCCCCCTCCGTCGCGCAGATCTCCGACACGATCCTGGCCGGCCTGTCCAACCTGCCTGTCACGGTCACCCACTCCGTCGTCTGCGACCCGGGCTTGTCGGTCGTCGTCACCCCCGCTACGCAGACGGTGACAAGCGGTGACACGACGGCATGGAGCGAGGTGATCACTGTCGATCCGGGCCACCCTGGCGGCGTGACGCTCAATTGCGCCGTAACCTTCCTGCTGAACGGCCAGTCCGGCGGGCCTGCATTCACCCAGACCATCGCCATCGTCGTCCCCGGCGCCGATGTCGCGGTTGTCAAGTCCGGCCCGTCGCTCGTCACCGAGGGCGACACCTACTCCTACACGCTGAACATCACCAACAACGGCCCGGCCAACGCGACCAGCGTCGTGGTGACGGACCCCTTGCCGGCCAACTCGACGTTCGTGTCGGCCAGTGCCGGTTGCACCGAAGCGGCGGGCAGCGTGACCTGCACGATCGGCAGCCTTGCGGCCGGAGCGTCCGCGTCGCGGACGATCACGGTCGTCGCCGGCAGCGTCGGCAGTTCGCTGACGAACACGGCCACGGTCAGCGCCTTCCAGTTCGATCCGGACCTGGCCAATAACAGCTCGACCGTGGTCACGGTCCTCAACCACAACCCGGTCTGCACCGAGGTCACGGCCGGCGGGATCCTCTGGCCACCGAACCACAAGCTTCGGCTGCGAACGCTGACCGGTGCGTTCGATCCCGACGGCAATCCGATCGTGACGACGGTCCTCGGCGTCACCCAGGATGAGCCGCTCGACGGCCGAGGCGACGGCCACACGTCGCCCGACGCCAAGCCGGGACCCGCGTCCAACCAGGTCTGGCTGCGCGCCGAGCGCAGCGGGCTCGGCGACGGCCGGGTCTACCGGATCTCGTTCGAGGTCACCGACGAGTTTGGCGGCGCATGCTCAGGCGTCGTCATCGTCGGCGTGCCGCACGATCGGGGCCGCCACAAGGTCCCGATCGACTCGGGCGACGTCTTCGTGGACTTCTGAGGGCCGTCCTCCTCGGAAATCGGAGGAGCCCGGGCGCCGACGGCGCCCGGGCTCCCTCTTTGCGCCACCGCATTCCACTCCTTGTGTCACCATCGAGGTCGATGACGATTCCGCCGGCAATCGCCCGATGAGCCCGCTCCCGCCCTACACGCTCCGCCGCTCGGCCCGGGCTCGCCGCCTTCGGGTGACGATCGATCCGGATCATGGCCTGATCGTCACCGTCCCGCCGGCAACGCGTCGCGGCTGGGCTCGGCCGGAGGCGGAGATCGAACGCTTTCTCCGCGAGCGCGAGGGCTGGGTTCGCCGCCATCTCCAACGCCATGCGCAACAGCGCGCGGAGCTCGCCGCGCGGGGCGGCATGCGCGACGGGGCGACGATTCGATTCCGCGGCGAGCTGCACCTGCTTCGGGTCATGGCCGCGCCAGCCGGCAGCCGCCGTTCGTCGGTCACCCGGGAAGGAGGCGACGACACGGACGAACTCGTTGTCCGCCTCGCCTCGGCCGATCGGCGGCAGGTCCCGGCCGTCCTCGACGCGTGGTTTCGCGAGCGCGCCCGCGTCCTTATCGATGCCGAGGTTGCGCGCCACGCGTCGGCGCTCGGCGTCAACCCGACCGCGGTCTCGGTTCGCGATCAGCGGAGCCGCTGGGGGAGTGCGTCACACCGAGGCCGGCTCAGCTTCTCGTGGCGGCTTGTCCTGGCGCCGCCGGAGGCCCTCGAGACGGTCGTCATCCACGAGCTCGCGCATCTCCGCGTCTTCGGCCACGGCCCGGCGTTCTGGGCGCTGGTCGCCGGACGACGCGCCGATCACCTGACCTGGCGGAAGTGGCTTCGAACCCATTCGCTCGAGCTGCACGCCGCGCTCGACGAGAGCCTCGAGACGGCCGGCGACCTCGCCTCCGCCTGAGGTGCTCGGGGTCAGGACTTCTCGAGCTCCTTGACGATCTCGTGGGCGATCTCGGCCGGTGTTCGGTCGTCGGTGTCGACGATCTGTGAGGCCACCGAGGCATAGAGCGTCTGGCGTTCCCGAGCCGTCTTCCTCAGCCACTCGGGATCGATCGCATCCTCTCGCCGGCCGCTCCCAGACCCAATCCGCTGAAGCAGCGTCTCTGGCCGCGCTCGAAGCCAGACGACGTGACCGCCTTCGCGAAGCGCCTCGCGGGCGGCGGGGTCCAGGACCGTCGCCGCCGCGACTCCGATGATCGTCGGCGGCTCCAGCCCGAGCGCCTCATCGAGGGCATCGGATTCGGCGAGGTGGAGGACGTCCTCACCCTCCGTTGCCCGAATCTCGGCGGGGTCGCGGCCCGTCTGGCGGCGAAGCAGGTCGTCGTTGTCGACATACGGCCAGCCCGTCCGCGCTGACAGCTCGCGGCCGACCGTCGTCTTGCCGGCGCCCATCATCCCGATGAGCAGCACGCGCGGTTTCGCGGGGCCGTCCGAAGTCACGCCCACGCTGGGCACGATACAGCAGCCTGAGGCCGTGGAGGTGCCCCGTTTCGGGCCAGGTCCGTGATGTACTTTCTACCTCCTGACCGGTGCCCGAGACCTCGACACCCCCGCGGCTGAACGCGGAGACGTCTACCGACGAATCGGGGTCGAGCCGATCGTCAACGCCGCGACGACAATGACGTACCTCGGTGGTTCCCTCATGCCGCCAGAGGTCGTCAATGCGATGCGACAGGCCTCCGAATGCTTCGTCGACCTCTACGAGCTGCAGGCGGCGGTCGGACGGCGGATCGCCGAGTTGACCCGGAACGAGGCGGCGTTCGTCTCGGGTGGCGCGGCAGCGGGGCTCTTCCTGTCGGCGGCGGTGTGCATGGCCCGCGACACGGAGGACGGGACCCTGCGACCCGCGGAGCTCGACGGCCTGCCGAGGGACTTCGTCGTCCACCGCTCCCACCGCATCCCATACGACCCGGCCATCGAGCTCGCGGGCGGCCGACTCGTCGAGATCCGCTCGGAAGCGGGCACGAGCGAGGCCGACCTCGATCAGGCGATTGGCCCTGGCACTGCGGGGATCCTGTATGTGGCCGGCGCCCACCTTGCCACGGGAGCGCTGCCTCTCGAGGCCGTCGTCCGCGTCGCCAAGCATCACGACACCCCCGTGATCGTGGACGCGGCGGCTCAGCTGCCGCCGGTCGAGAACCTCTGGGGCTTTGGCGAGGCAGGCGCCGACCTGGTGCTGTTCAGCGGCGGCAAAGGGCTATGCGGTCCGGCGAGCACGGGTCTCGTCCTGGGTTCCCGCCGCTACGTCGATCGGTTCGAGCGGAATGCCGCCCCGCGCCAGCGCATCGGCCGGCCGATGAAGGTCGGCAAGGAGGATCTGATCGGCATCCTGGCCGCGGTCGAGTGGTATCTCAGCCAGGACCACGAGGCGTTGGCCCGTCGCTATGAGGCGATCGTCGAGCACCTCGTGGATTGGGGGCGCGAACGAATGGACGTCAACGTGGTTCGCGACACGCCGGGCCAGGCCGGCCAACCGACGCCTCGAGCGCTGATCCGGCTCCTCCCGCCGATCGCGGGTCGCCGCGACGAGATCCTTTCTGCCCTCCGCGCGCAGCCGCCACGGGTCGAGCTCCTGCCCGAGGGCGACGACTCGCTCTATCTGGCGCCCGAAACGCTCGTTCCTGGCGAGGAGGCGATCGTCACGGGCCGGCTCAGCGCAGTTCTCGAAGGGGAGTGGTGGAGATGAGGGGACTCGAACCCCTGACCCCCGCGATGCGAACGCGGTGCTCTTCCAACTGAGCTACATCCCCACGCGAACGAACGCGCACGGGCGCCGATCGGTGCGAGAGTGTACCAGACGGCCCGCCCGAATCGGCTCCGCGGAGCCTCGCTGGGGGCCCTCGTCCCGCCCCACCGAACAATCCGCCGCGGCCACCGACTGGTCTCTACCCTTGCCCGATGCCGCTCGGACTGGGTCATGGCCTCATCGCCGCGCTGTGCTGGGGCTCGACCGACGTCATGGCGTCGCTGGCGGGTCGCCGGCTCGGCAGCTTGCAGGTCCTGGCGGTCGCCCAGGTCGCGAGCGTGGCCATCGCGATCCTCCTTGCGGCCAGCCAGGGCGTCGGCCTGCCGTCCGATCCCTTCGCCCTCTTCCTCGCTGCCATCTTCGGGGTGATCGCCGCGGGAGCGTATCTGTCGTTCTTCACGGCCCTTCGGATCGGACCCCTGGCGGTCGTCAGCCCGGTCGTCGCGGCGTACGGCGGCCTGACCGTCGTCCTTTCGGTGCTCCTTCGCGGCGAAACGATGAGCACCGTCCAGGGCCTCGGGGCGGCGCTGGCCACGCTCGGCGTGATCCTGACCGGGATCGTCTTCGAAGGCGGCTGGCGGGGGACGCGGATCGTCGGTCGAGGGGTGCTCTTCTCGTTGCTGGCGATGCTACTTTTCACCGTCGTGACTACAGGGATGGCGACACCGATCCGCATTGTCGGTTGGCTGCCAGTGCTGCTGGCCTCGCGCCTGGCGAATGCAGCAACGATCCTGACGGTCCTTATCTTCGTGACGATCGCCCGGCCGCGCGGATCGGACCTACTGGTGGCGACCTCCGGATCGCCGTCGCTACGGGCGATCGCCGTCGCCGCGGCAGCCGGCCTTCTCGACATTGTCGGCTTCGTCGCCTTCGCCATCGGACTCGAGGTCGCCCCGACCTGGATCGTCGGCCTCGCCAGCTCGTTCGGTCCGGTCGTCGCCGTCATCGTTGCGGTAGCCCTGTGGGGTGAGCGCCTGCGCCCGACACAGTGGGTCGGCCTGGCGGGGATCGCCCTCGGGCTGGCGGCGGTGGCGCTGCCCTGATCGGGCCCATCCGGCGGCCGTTTGTGTCATTTGACCGCCAGGTGAGCGTTCGTCACGTCATGTCGCGTGGTGCTGGGAGCGCCCGTGCGTGGGCTGCTCGTCGGCGGCCGCAAGTTTGTGGCAGACGCTCGTGTGGCGGGCATCTGACACGGCTTGTGTGACGAACGCTCACTGAGCGAGCATTTGACAAGAAACGGGTGCCAAAGTCGACTAAATAGGGCATTGAACGACTAGAACATCTGTTCTATAGTAGGGCGATGGCGGCGCTCTCCCCGGACGTGTCGGCTGCTCTGGCGTCCCTCCAGGCACGCTGGGGTGCGGCAGCTCCGCGGGTCGTGGGGGCGCTGGCGACTGCGCCGCTCCCGAACGAGGAACCGGAGCTCATCCTCCCTCGCGAAACGCCCGGCGGCGGTGGTGCGGAGCGGATCGTCCGGACCGGCTTTCCGGCCCTCGATGCAATCCTCGGTCCCGGTGGCCTGCCGCGCAGCGCGAGCGTCGCCCTTCGCGGCGAGGCGAGCTCCGGCAAGACGACGCTTGCCCTCCGGCTCACGGCGGAGGCCCAGGTCGACGGCGCGATCGTCGCCTGGCTCGATCTCGCTCGAAGCCTCGACCCGGTCGAGGCCGTCGCCCGCGGCGTGCGCCTCGACTGGCTCCTGGTTCTGACCCCCGATACGCTCGACGAGGGCCTGTCGATCGCGGGCGCGCTGCTCGCCGGTCGGTCGGTCGACCTGCTCGTCATCGACCTGCCGCCGCGCCCGGATCCCGGCTCGACCGCCGCCCGCGTCGCCGATCGCCTTCGCCGGCTCGCCGCGCTGGCCCGCCGCTCGGAGACGCTCCTCGTCGCTCTCGAGCCGCCCGGCCTGACGACCGGCCTCGCCACGGCCGTTGCCGAATCGACGGGCCTCCGCCTCGAGCTCGCCCGACGATCGTGGATCCGTCTCGGGCGCGACGTCGTCGGCCAGCGGACGGAGGTGACGGTCGCCCGCAACCGATTCGGCCCGCCGGGGAGGCGGGCGGAACTCCGGATCCTCTACGCGGAGGGAGGAGGGCGCGACCGATGCCTCGCCCGGGACGACCTCCTCCGCGACGACCTCCCCCTCCCTGCCGCCCCCACCGGCCCTTTCCAGCGGATCACGACCGATGCGTCTTCTCCACCTCTACTGGCCCCATCTCCCGCTCCGGCTCGCCCGAGCTCGCCTCTCCGGCTCCTTCCCGACAGACCGGCCGGTCATCCTCGGCGGACAGCCCTGGACGGACGGGACGGTCATCGACGCGGATCCGGCCGCGCGGGCGCTCGGCGTCCGGCGGGGGATCCCGCTCGGGAGCGCCCACCGGCTCGCACCTGAGGCGGCGTTCCTCGATCCCGAGACGGAGGCCGACGCTGTGGCCGTCGAGGCCGCCTTCGAGGCGCTCGCCAGGTTCAGCCCCGGGCTGGCCGGCACGACTGACCAGGCAGATCCCGCGATCCGCCTGGTCGAGGTCCAGGTCGACGGGCTGGAGCGACTGTGGGGCGGCGAGCCCGAGCTCGGCGGGCGCCACGTCGCCGCCCTCGCCCCGATCCTGCCGGGAG
>JANMPL010000267.1:0-1505 GCA_031369845.1 Chloroflexota bacterium | reverse complement strand
CCGCGAGGCCACGGGCTCGGGAGGGCTTGAGCCTGACCTCCGCGTGCTGTCGGTGGCGCACGGCGGCAAGGGCGCCGCTGTCCGCGCCGGCATGCTCGCGGCCACGACCGATCTCGTCATCTTCACGGACGCCGACATGGCGACGCCGCCCGACATGATCCCGCTGCTCGTCGATGCGCTCGAGACGCACGATGTGGCGCTCGGCAGCCGCATCCAGCCGGACGGATCGGACATGCGCAAGAGCCAGCCCTGGTATCGGCGAATGCTCGGCAAGGCCTTCCACCTCCTCGCCTCGATCTGGGTCGTCGGCCCCGTCAAGGACACGCAGTGCGGGTTCAAAGGGTTCACTCGCGAGTCCGCCCAGGACCTGTTCGCCCGCCAGCGCATCTCGAGCATCGCGTTCGACGTGGAGCTGATCTTCCTCGCCAGAAAGCGCGGCTATCGCCTGGCGATCGTGCCGATTCGCTGGGCCGACCGGCGCGGCTCGCGGATGCGTGCCCGGCCGGGCCTCGCAATGCGCGTCGGCTGGGACCTCTTCCGGATCCCGCTCCTCCACCGCGGGCTCGGGCGGGCCGCAACCCCGGCCGGCCGGTCGGTGCCCGGTGAGGATCCGGCCGACGGCTAGCCAGCCAGATTCGGGGAGCGCAGGAGCACCGGCGCGGCTCGCCCGAGCGGCTCTTCCGATCGTCGCGATCCTCGTTCTGGGCGTCGTGCTCGGCGGGACGTTGTGGGCGGCATCCGGAGCTGGCACGCTCGGCTTCGACTTTCTCGCCTACCACCAGGCGGCGAACCGGGTCCTGGCCGGCCAGCCGCTCTACGACCCGTCGGTCCAGCAGACAGGCGGCTTCGGCCTCTTCTACTACCCGCCGCCGTTCGTCCTCGCGATCCTGCCCCTCGCCCCGCTCGATCCGACGGTCGCGACCTGGACGTGGGTCGGCCTTTCGCTCGCCGCGTTCCTCGGCGGCGTCGCGCTCATGCCCGTGGCGCCGACGGTCCGCTGGCTGACGATCCTTCTCGCCGGCTTGTCCTGGCCGCTCGCTTACGCGTTCAAGCTAGGGCAGGTGGGGCCGCTCCTCTTCCTGCTGTTCGCCGTGGGCTGGCGGTGGCTCGACCGGCCGCTGGCCCTCGGCGGTTCGGCCGCGGCGGGTGCGATCGTCAAGATCCAGCCCGGACTCGTCCTCGTCTGGGCGTTGATCACGCGCCGCTGGGGGGCGGTGGCGGTCGGAGCGGTTGTCCTGGTGGTCGCGGCCGCGATCGCCACGATCGTCACCGGCGGCTTCTCGGTCTGGAGCGACTACCTCGCGGTCTTGCGGAATGTCAGCGACCCGATCTCCACTCCGCACAACTTCACGCCCGGCGCGGTCGCCTACCAGCTTGGGCTGCCAACCGGCCCAGCCGCGACGATCCAGCTGCTCAGCTCGATCGCCGCCGTCGGGCTGCTCGTCCTCGCGGCGGTCCGGGGTTCGAGCGCAGCCTCGTATCTCGTCGCGGTGACCGCCAGCCAG
>JANMPL010000255.1:0-1957 GCA_031369845.1 Chloroflexota bacterium | reverse complement strand
TCCAAGAGCCTGGCCAAGGGCGCCCTCGTGCCGTGGGCAAAGATGCCAACCGACGCGTCGTGGCGCCTCAAGATCCTGGAGTCGATCACCAAGGCCCATGGCTGGTCCTTCACGGCGCCCGTCCGGGACCTGCCGAAGGAGGCGATCGACTACCTCCTCTACGCGTCGAAGGACGAGAAGGTCCTGGTCCGCTACAAGCACGAGCGCGGCGAGAACACGTACAAGGCGACGTTCGAGGGCGTCGTAACGAACCTCGAGCGGCGCTACCGGGAGACGGACTCGGAGTACATCAAGACCGAGCTCGAGAAGTACATGGTCACGAGGCCGTGCCCCGTCTGCCAGGGACGCCGGCTCAAGCCCGAGATCCTCGCCGTCAGCGTCGACGGCAAGAACATCTGGGAGGTCTCCGTGATGTCGATCACGGAGGCGCTGGCCTGGGTCGCCGGCCTCCCCAAGAAGCTGACCGACCGTGAGCGGACGATCGCCTACCAGGTGCTCAAGGAGATCACGGCCCGGCTCGGGTTCCTGGTCGATGTCGGGCTCGACTACCTGGCCCTCGACCGGACGAGTGTGACGCTGTCGGGCGGCGAGGCCCAGCGGATCCGATTGGCGACGCAGATCGGGACGACGCTGATGGGCGTCCTCTACATCCTCGACGAGCCGTCCATCGGGCTTCATCAGCGCGATAACGCCAAGCTGATCGCGACGTTGACGCGGCTCCGCGACCTGGGCAACACGGTGCTCGTCGTCGAGCACGACGAGGAGACGATCCGGACGGCCGACTGGGTCGTCGACATCGGCCCCGGGGCGGGGGAGCACGGTGGCGAGATCATCGCCAACGGGCCGCTCGAAACGGTCCTCGCCGAGCCTCGCTCGATCACCGGCGCGTACCTCCGCGGCGAGCGGCAGGTGCCGATCCCCGCCAAACGACGGAAGGGGAGCGGCAAGAAGCTGATCGTCCGCGGGGCTCGCGAGCACAACCTCCACAACCTCGACGTGCGCTTTCCCCTCGGGACGTTCACCGCGGTCACGGGGGTGTCCGGCAGCGGCAAAAGCACGCTCGTCACCGACGTGCTCTATCGGGCGCTGGCGCGTGAGCTCAACGGGTCGCGCGAGCCGGTCGGGGCTCATGACGGGCTCGAGGGGGCCCAGCACATCGACAAGATCGTCGAGATCGACCAGAGCCCGATCGGGCGGACGCCGCGGTCGAATCCGGCGACGTACACGGGGCTGTTCGGACCGATCCGGGAGATCTTCGCGGGCATCCCTGAGTCGCGGGTGCGCGGTTACGGGCCAGGCCGCTTCAGCTTCAACGTCAAGGGCGGTCGGTGCGAGAACTGCAAGGGCGACGGGATCCTGAAGATCGAGATGCAGTTCCTGCCGGACGTCTACGTGACCTGCGAGGTCTGCAAGGGCAAGCGCTACAACCGCGAGGCGCTGGAAATCCACTTCAAGGGCAAGTCGATCGCGGACGTCCTGGAGATGACGATCGCCGAGGCGCTCGACTTCTTCTCGGCCGTCCCGAAGGTGCGGACGAAGCTCCAGACGCTCAACGACGTTGGTCTTGGGTACGTCCACCTGGGGCAGCCGGCGACGACGCTGTCGGGCGGGGAGGCGCAACGGGTCAAGCTGGCGACCGAGCTGTCGCGGCGGGCGACCGGCCGGACGCTGTACGTCCTCGACGAGCCGACGACGGGTCTCCACTTCGCCGACGTCGAAAAGCTCCTCGAGGTCCTCCACCGGCTCGTCGACGGCGGCAACACGGTCCTGGTCATCGAGCACAACCTCGACGTGATCAAGACGGCCGACTGGATCGTCGATCTCGGTCCCGAAGGCGGCGACGGCGGCGGGCGGATCATCGTCGAAGGATCGCCGGAGACGGTCGCGGCGAACAAGTTCAGCTATACCGGGCGTTATCTGAAGGAGACGCTGGCGCCGAAGTCGGCGCCTGCACGAC
>JANMPL010000201.1:0-5046 GCA_031369845.1 Chloroflexota bacterium | reverse complement strand
CGACACCCCTCCGCGATCTCCAAGGGAGGCCGCCGAAACGTGACGACCGCTCTCGTCGAAAACCAGCCGCCGCCGATCCGAGCCCGAGCCCGGGCCGCGGTTGAGCGCGCCTGGGAGCGAGCGATCGCAGCGGGCACGCTCCCGCCGCTGCCGCCCGACGAGCGACCGGCCGTCGTCATCGAACGCCCGGCGAATCCGGAGCACGGTGACTTCGCCTCGAATCTGGCGATGCGGCTCGCCCGGCCGTACCGCCGCGCACCACTGGAGATCGCCCGGGTGCTCAGCGACGAGATCGACCGCGAAACGAATGCCGGCGCCGGCGACAGCCCGATCGCCGAGGCGGAGGCGGCCCCGCCTGGCTTCCTCAACCTGCGCGTAACAGACCATGCGCTCGAGGAGACGATCGGTGGGGTCCTCGCGGCGCCGGCGGTCTGGGGCCGGGTGCAACCGATCCGGCCGCGCCGCGTGAACGTCGAGTTCGTCTCGGCCAACCCGACCGGCCCGCTGACGATCGGCAATGCACGGGGAGCGTTCATCGGGGACCTGCTCTGCCGGATCCTCGAAGCCGGCGGGCAGAAGGTTACGCGCGAGTACTACTTCAACGATTCCGGGATGCAGGTGACGAACCTCGGCGCGTCGATCCTGGCGGTCCGGCAGGGTCAGCCGGTGCCCGAGGACGGCTACCACGGTGCCTATGTCGAGGAGCTCGCGGCCGCCGTCCCCGACGACGTGCTCGCAACCACGGAGGCGCCCGGTGTCGAACCCGCCGACGTCGTCGGGCGGTGGGCGGGGGCTCGGGTCCGGGAAGGCATCGAGGTGAGCCTCGAGCGGCTGGGCGTCCATTTCGATGTCTGGAAGAGCGAAGGATCGCTGCATGCAGAGGGCTGGGTCGAGCGGGCGATCGAGCGGCTGCGCGCCACTGGCCACCTCTACGAGCAGGACGGGGCCCTGTGGTTCCGCTCGACGGCATTCGGCGACGACAAGGACCGGGTGATCATCCGGTCGGATGGCCGGCCGACCTATTTCGCGGCCGACATCGGCTACGTCACCGAGAAGTTCAGCCGCGGCTTCGAGCACCTGATCTACATCTGGGGCGCCGACCACCACGGGACGGTCGCCCGACTCCGGAATGCAGCGGCGGCGATGGGCTACGACGCCGACGCCGTCCAGGTACTGCTCTACTCGTGGGTCCGCTTCGTCCGGGAAGGTGTCGAAGTCTCGATGTCGAAGCGGGCCGGGGAGTTCATCAGCCTCGACGAGCTCCTCGAAGAGGTCGGGGTGGACGCCGCGCGGTGGACGTTCGCCTCGCGGACCGCCACGAGCGCCATCGACTTCGACATCGAGCTCGCCAAGAAGCAGTCAGCCGAGAATCCGGTCTATTACGTCCAGTACGCCCACGCTCGGGTCGCGTCGATCCTGCGCAAGGGAACCGAAGTCGGCCTCGCCCCGGCCGCCGACGTGAGCGGCGCGCTGGCGGGCGCACCCGAGGGCGCCCTGGCCCGCGTCATCGCCCGCCTGCCCGAGGTGGTCGAGGATGCAGTCTGGGCCGAGGAGACCCACGGACTCACCGCCTATGCCACCGAGCTGGCGACCCAGTTCCACGCCTTCTATCGCGACGCCAAGGTCGTCGACGTGGAAGAGCCGGATCGATCGGCGAAGCGGTTGGCGCTGGCGGCTGCGGCCAAGACGACGCTTGCCAACGCCCTCGGGCTACTCGGGATCTCTGCCCCCGAGTCGATGTAGCCGGCGCTCAGCCGGCCAGGCCTAGAACGATTGAGAGGCGACTGACCACGTCGTCGCTCGGGGCGACGATCACCCTCACCCTGGTTCCGCCGGCTGGCGCCACGACCTCGCCTGCCCCGGCAAGCGATGCGACGACGAGCTTCGCCTGGGTCGCAAACTCGGCGGCGTCAGAGGGGCTGTCCCAGTCACTGCTGATCACGACCGCGGTCGTCCCGTCGGGGCCGTCCAGGACGGCGACACGGTCGCCGCCCCAACCGGCCGCAGCCTTGGTGGCGTTGCCCTGCTCGGTAGCGACTCCGCCGGTAGCGTTCGCCAGCCAGAGTTTCAACTGGAATTCGCCCAGCGTGTCCTCGAGGCCGACGGACCAGCCGGCGCCCATCCGGGCGGCGAGGTCATCGGGGAGGTCGACGACCGTCGGTGCCTCACCGGCGTCGTATTTTTCGGGATGCAGGATCTGCTCGGTGGATGCCGGTGGCTTGCCGAACGCGGCGTCGACCGCGGCCCAGCCGCCGCTGGAATGGAGCCGCTGGGTGAAGGTCAGGCCGGACGTGTAGGAGAACAGAAGCGATTCGCGGAGGACAGTCGGCATCTTCTCGAGCGGCCCGGTGACCGCCGGATCGAGCGACTCGCCCAATAGCTGGATGATCTCAGCCTGGCTCAGGTTGTCGATCTGCCAGAGCGTCATGAGTAGCGTCGCGTCGCCCTCGACGAGCGCGAGGCGAGCCATCCCCTGGTCGCCCTTGCCTGGAGCGTCGAGCTCGAGGCCTGCCAGGCCGAAGTTCTGATCCTGGAGGGCGTGGGTGTACTCGTGGGCGAACGTCGTCTTCTCGGTTGGGCCGAGGCCACCTGACCTCGACACCACGTAGAGCGTCTTGTCCCTCGGGTTGTAGAGGCCCGCGACCACGCCGCTCAACAGGCTGATGTAGAGGTCCTCGAGCGACGCGTCTGCCGGCAGGAGGCCAAGGACCTTGAGCATCCGCTCGTTGGCGTTGACGAGCTCCTCGGGGTTGTCCTTCCGGAACTGCTCCTTGACGTAGGCGCCGAGGGCCGCCTCATCGAGAACCTTCGGCTGGACGGGCGCCTTCTCTTCGAGGCCGCGGATCGCCCGGACCTGTTTCTCGATTGCGGCGTAGACCGTCGCGGGATCGGGCGGGGTCGTCGGGCTGGCTGCAGGACCGGGCGAGGCGGAGGGGCGCGTCGTCGGTCCAGAGATGCCGCAGGCAACCAGGATCACGCACAGAACTGCGACGAAAGCCGAGTGGACGGCGCTCGACAGGCGGGATTTCCGGCGCGCGCGGACCGATCTCGTGCCGGCAACCGGCAGACGGGGGGAAGTCATCGGCGGGATTGTCGCATGGAGTTCGCGGCGGGGACGAGGGCCCGGAGGTACCAGTTTCGTCCGTGTCGCTTTCTTAATCGGATGGATCGCCGTCCGTGAACGCAGCCCGTTTAGGGTTCGAATCGGACCGAACCCCTTGGGTTCCATCCTCCCTCCCTCCGAGCGGGGCGCCGATTGGGCAGGCGCCCCGCTCTTTCTTTGTGCCGAGACTTCCGGCTGCCGCGACGAACGCAGTACGGACCCCACGGGTGATCCGGGGTGCAGCGCGCTGTGTCAGAATCGAAGGCATGGAATTGATTTGGTATGGGCGGACCTGCGTCCGGCTTCGGGGCAAGGACGCCGTTGTCGTGGCCGATCCCTATCAGGCGGTCGTTGGGCCGACCGGGCGGGGCATCACGGGCGAGATCGTCACCTACTCCCACCCCGACGATAAGCCGCTTCCCAAGGCGAAGGGCGTTCGCTCGCGCGACGGGACCACGCTCCTGCCGAGCTCGCTTGAGGATGCGTTCGTGCTCGACGGCCCCGGTGAGTACGAGGTCAAGGACGTCCTCCTGACCGGGGTCCGGACGTACCGCGACGATGCCAAGGGAGCGGATCGCGGCAAGCAGGTCGCGTTCCTCGTCGAGCTCGATGGGTTGCACACGATCCATCTCGGTGAGATCGGCCATCTCCTGACGGAGGAGAAGCTCGCCGACATCGGTCCGGTCGACATCGCCTGCCTGCCGATCGGTGGCTCACTCTCCGCGACGAGGGCCGCCGAGCTCGTCGCCCAGCTCGACCCTCGGATCGTCGTCGCCATGCCGCTCGACGAGGAGTCGACGGAGACACGCGAGGCGGTCGCCAAGTTCTTCCACGAGATGGGCGGCGATCCCACTCCCCAGCCGAAGCTTTCGATCACGATCTCGGGTTTGCCGCTCGAAACCACGGCGGTTCTATTGGAGTCCCGCGGGAAGACCTAGAGTCGTGAGGCGCGGGGGCTCAGCCGTTGTCGACGACGATGCGCCCGTGCTTGATGACCGTCCGGACGAGGTCGGCGGCGGGCCAGTACGGGATCTGGCGGCTCGTCGGGACGTTCCAGATGACGAGGTCGGCGGCCTTGCCACCTTCCAGCGAGCCGATCTCATCGCCCATGCCGATAGCGTGGGCGGCGTTGATCGTCACTGAAGCCAGCGCCTCGTCGGGCGTCAGTCCCAGGTTGAGGCAGGCGAGCGTCATCGCCAGCGGCAGCGAGGGCGTCGGTGACGTACCCGGGTTGAAGTCGGTCCCGATCGCGACCGGGACGTCCCGCTCGATGAACGTCCGGGCGGGTGCGTGGTGCTGCTTCAGCAGGAACCAGGTCGTCGCCGGCAGCAGTGTCGCGACGACCGGCCGGCCCTCCGCTGACGCAGTCGCCAGGGCGTCGACGCCGGCGGCTGACGGAGCCGCCAGGTGGTCGGCGGATACCGCCCCGACCTCCGCGGCAAGCTCAGCCCCGCCCGAGGGAACGATCTCGTCGGCGTGGAGCCGGAGGCCCATGCCAAACGCCGCCGCCGCCCGAAGGATTCGCTCCGACTGATCGGCCGTGAACGCTCCCTCCTCGCAGAAAACATCGCAGAACCGGGCCCTGCCGTGGGCCGCCACGCCAGGCAGTTGTTCGTCGAGGATGTGGCGGACGTAGGCTTCGACGCCGTCGGGTCGGGCCCGGAACTCGGGTGGGACAGCGTGCGCACCGAGGTACGTCGGGACGATCTCGATCGGACCCTCCCGGCCGAGCGCGTGGGCGACCTCCAGCAGCCGGAGCTCCGTCGGCAGGTCGAGCCCGTAGCCCGACTTGGCCTCGATCGTCGTCGTGCCATGGCCGAGCATCTCGTCCAGCCAGCGCCGGCCGTGGGCCGCGAGATCGTCCTCGCTCGCCGCTCTTGTCGCCGCAACCGTCGACAGGATCCCGCCTCCCGCGGCGAGGATCTCCATGTAGCTGGCACCCC
>JANMPL010000150.1:0-2504 GCA_031369845.1 Chloroflexota bacterium | reverse complement strand
GGTCGGCCGGCATGGGATCATGGCGGAGCTGAACCCGCTCGTGGCCCAGGGGTTCGTGGCATTCGGGCTGCCGATCCTCGTCTTCGTCAAGCTCGCGCTGGTGCTCCTGCTCGGCTCGATCGTCGTCCTCGTCGGGCACGATGGACCGGGACGTCGATCGATTCCCGGACTTGCCGCTTCGATCACGATCCTCGGGGTGATTGCCGGCCTCGTCGGCGGTATTTCGAACGTTCTCGCTGGCTGACGTCATCTCCGGCGTCGCCCGCCTGGGTCAGGTCGTAGACGCGGACGAGCCCTCCGCAAGGAGACGAATTTCGCACCCCGCGGCTGAGCGACATCGCTTCCAGTCTCTGAGCGAGTCCTAACGAACCCGACCGGGCAGACGTATCACTGGTAGTTGCTGAGAGACTGGTAACGACAAAGCCCGCGCATGAAGGTCGTTTCGCGCGTCCCGCCGACCTCCGTACCACTCCCCACGAAACTGGTACGCAACCTCCAGGCTCCGCGGGTCAGCCCTTCGACTCCGTTTCGAGCATGCCCTCTCCTAACCGGCGCGACCTTCGCGATCGGCGCGTGCCTTGTTCTCGGCCACCCGAACCTTCATGATTCTCCTGACGACCGCGGCGGGGATCGGCCGGTCCGCCGGGAACTGGATGGTCCCCTTTCCTGCCAGGTAGGGTGTCAGTTCCTCGCCGAGCGCCTCGACGACCGCGCCGCTGGCGGGGAACAGGCTGTAGTGCCTCTTGTACGCGGCGTATGAGACCAGGAACTGACCGCCGTGGCTCCGTAACGCCGGCATCCCGTAGGCGATCGTTTCGGTGGCTTCGGGCGCAGCGGCATTGATCGTCCGCCGAAGCTCCTCGACGGCGGCGCGCCGATCATTCGGCAGGGCGGCCAGGTATTCCTCGACGCTCGCTGGTCCAGCCATCCTGTCTCCTTCCATCAGCGACGTCCCTCCGCGGATCATCCCACCTCGGACACGTCCGACGTCTCGCTAAGTCCACCGACCTGCTCGGCGTTGTGTCACTTGTTCGCCGTTCGGGATGCGGCTTTGAGCGCGGTCAGCAGGCGGTCGAGCATCGTCCAACGGCGTTCGGCCTGGTCGATCTCGTCGTCCATTGTTTCGCGGGCGGAGTCGCTGCCGTAGCCGAACGCGAGACGGTCGCCGCGGCGACGGATCATCGAGAGCTGGGTGGCGCGGGCGGCGAGGAGAGCGCCCTCGAGGGCTGCCAGCTCCTCGTCCGACTCGATCGCGATCTCCAGCCGGAGTACCCGCTGGCCATTGCTCCCGCTCACGACTCGGCCGCCGACAGGCGGGCAACGACCGCCTGCGTCAGGCCCCAGGCTCGGGACGGGTCGCGTGGCAGCCGGATGCGGACCTGGTTCGAGGCGAATGTCACGTCGGAGGGCTTGACGCCAGGCAGTCCCCCGCCGGCGAGCAGCCGCATCGCCGTGGCGCGGGTCATCCCCTCGCCGAACCGGACGACGAGCTGGCCTTCCTCGCGCGACATCGAAGCGACGCCCGCGGTCTCCGCCGCCATCCGCAGCTCGGCGACCTCGACCAACCGAACGACGGGCTGCGGCATCGGGCCGAACCGGTCGGTGACCTCCTGGCGGAAGGCCGCCAGGTCCCCCGATGACCGCGCCCGCGCCAAGCGTCGGTAGAGCTCGAGCTTCTGGGCTTCCTCGGGCACGTATGAATCGGGCAGGTGGGCCTCGACCGGTAGGTCGACCACGGCCTGCGGCTTGTCGACACGCGGCGGCCGATCCTCCCGTCGCGCTTTGCGTTCCTCGACCGCCTCGGCGAGCAACCGCGAGTAGAGGTCGAACCCAACGGCGGCCATGTGCCCCGACTGCTCGCCTCCGAGGATGTTGCCCGCGCCGCGAATCTCGAGGTCCGCCAGCGCGATCTGGAACCCGGCACCCAGCTCTGACGCGTTGAAGATCGCCTGGAGCCGCTTCCGGGCCTCTTCGCTCATCCGCTCGCGCCGCCGGGAGAGCAGGTACGCGTACGCGCGCCGCGACGACCGACCGACGCGCCCCCGGAGCTGGTAGAGCTGGGCGAGACCGAGCGTATCTGCCCGGTCGATGACGATCGTGTTCGCGTTCGGGATGTCCAGGCCCGACTCGATGATCGTCGTGCAGACCAGCACGTCGGCTTCACCTGATGCGAATGTGAGCATCACCTTCTCGAGTGCGCCTTCGGGCATCTGGCCGTGGCCAACGACGAACCGCGCGCCCGGCAGCAGCCGGCGGAGCTGCTCCGTCTGCGCCTCGATCGTCTCCACTCGGTTGTGGACGAAGAACACCTGGCCGCCACGATCGAGTTCGCGCAGGATCGCGTCGCGAACGAGCCCAGCCGATGCCTCGGCGACCCGGGTCTGGATCGGCAGGCGGTCCTCGGGCGGCGTCTCGATCACCGACATGTCGCGGACCCCGGCGAGGGCCAGGTTGAGCGTCCGCGGGATCGGCGTGGCCGACAGTGTGAGCACATCCACCTCGCG
>JANMPL010000148.1:0-1983 GCA_031369845.1 Chloroflexota bacterium | reverse complement strand
GCGTGGGCCAGCAGCGCCTTCTGGCGATGATTGAGATCCGTACGGCGCAATTGCCGCTCGGTTTCTTGGACTTCCGCGGTCTTTCGGCCCAGGTACGCGTACAGGTCGTCGATCGATCGGCAGATGACGGCGAGTTGGTTCAGGACGAAATAGGTTGCGTCAAAGTCGTCCGTCTCGGTGTACAGGAACGATCGCGCATATTTCGCTGGCGCCCGGTTCAGGATCCGCGAGATCGACAGGAACTCAGTCAGCCAGTAGCCGTGCTTGAGCATCGACCAGTAGAACAGCGCCCGAGCGGTTCGGCCGTTGCCATCCTCGAATGGATGATCCGAGGCCAGCCACAGATGGACGAGGATTGACCGAACGACGGGATGCAGGAATCGACCGATCGGCTGGCCGTTCGCGAAGTCGCAGAGAGCCTCGAGCCGTAGCGGCAGCTGCTCGGCGGGCGGAGGGACAAATCGGGCCTCGCCCGTCGCACGGTCGGAGACCACGACGCGGTCATCCTCCGGCCGTTGGAGGCGGCCCGCAGCCATCGGATCATCGAGCGTCCCGTCGGTCACGATCCGATGCAGCTCCAGGACTCGGTCCGGCGTAAGGGGCGCGTCTCTCCACCCACGAACGGCATTCATCGCGCGGAAATTGTTAGTGATCATCCGCTCGCTCCGGTCGCGCGGCGCCCGGCCAGTGCGAAGCATCTCCTTCGCCACAGCCCGACTCGTATCGGCGCCCTCCAGCTGGCTTGAGGTGATGGCCTCCTCGATCAATGAGCTCACGAGATAGCGATTGCGTGCCTCGGGCGTCGTCACGACGTCGGGCATTCCGATCTCGCCGCTGGCCCGCCGGTCGATGAGGTGGACCATCTCCCACGCCGCGTCCGGCATGCTCAGCTGATACGGCGTTCCGTCGGCCGACGTGAGTGGTAGGGGTCCGAGCTGGCTGTTCCTGGCGACCTTGATCCTGAGCCACCACTCGCGAACATCGAGGCCGTCCGGCGGGCTGAGGTGGCGCAGCGTGTCCCAATGTCGGTAGGCACCATCGTGCGCCGGCTCGGCCCCGGCGGCGAGAATCGCCGAGAGGCGATCACGGCGCAGGTCCTGGAGCAAGTTTTCGATGGATGGTGGCGTCAGAGGCGGTTTCATCGGCGTGGGTACACTCGACTACTAATCTGTGTCAATTTAGTAGCCAGTGTGAGCTCCTCGCCCGCAGATGTCAAATTGGCATCGATTAGTAGCCAGCTGACATCAGCCGCCTTCGGCGGACGGTCTGCTGAGCAAATCCTCAGCGGCGGCTTGCCACCTGCGATGCGGGATTCGTCGCGAAGGCATGCAGCATGAGCGAGTGGCGGCCCCCCAAGGAGTCGGAGACGACGACTTCTTCGCCATCGGTCGCGACCCGCCGGCCCGTTCTGTCTTTGATCACGAAATGGCCGCCGCGCACCCGGCGGATGCGGATGTCCGCTTGCCGTCCCCGATCGGCGACGATCCCGGTAACGCGGTGATCGCCTGGCGCCCGGACGAAGGTGATGCCCAGGTTCGACCCGTGGCCGATGTTGGCCGTGTGAATGATGTCGACCACCGCCACGACGTAGCCGTGCGTCCGACCGCGATTCAGGGCGACGAACGTCGCCAGCAGCCCGCCGACCAGCAGGAGCCCAAGGACGCCGAGCACGGGCAAGAGCGCCGGGTTGCACTCGAGCGTTGACCCACACGGCTTGATGGCGTCCGACAGCGCCGACGCTTCACTCATCCCCGTTGCGTTGACCGCGAACGCCCTGCAGCGGTAGGCCACGCCGTTCGTCAGGTTGCCGACCACTGCCGTCGTGTCGGACACGTCGGTTCCGCTGGGCCACGTGGTCCCGTTGTCGCCGGAACATTCGAAGCGGTGACTCGACCCCACACCGGCGCCGGCCGACGGGACCTGCACCCCCACTGCGCGGTCATATGCCTTGACCGACGGCTTGCCCGGTGCCGCCGGCCGACC
>JANMPL010000146.1:0-1849 GCA_031369845.1 Chloroflexota bacterium | reverse complement strand
CGCCCATCGTGATCCAGCCCCCGATCGCGGCTCGCCGCCGGTCGAGGGGACCTGCCGCGGCCGCAAACCGCTCGCTGCGGCCGGTCACCCAGACCCAGATCCACAGGAACGAGGTCCCGGACAACCAGATCAGGCCGGCGTAGAACCACGGCTCGACGAGCCGTACACCAACGCGGTCCACCGCTGAGTAGGCGGCGATCATCACCCCGGTCGCCAGGGCGAAGGCCACGGCCGGATCACGCTCGGCGCGACCAGCGGATCGGAGGAATCGCCACGGTCTCTGGAGTGCGAGCAAGCCGACGAGGAGCGCCGCGACCCCGGCGATGCCCACCGGGCCCAGCTGCTCGCCGAGGATGCCGATCCCGACGGCGACCGCGAGCAGCGGTGCGGTGCCGCGGGCGATCGGGTAGACGACTGACAAGTCTCCGCGGCGATAGGCCGCGGCGAGGAACGCGAAATACGCCGCTTCCAGGACGCCGGACACGGTTCCGAGCAGGATCGCCTCGGCGGGGATCGGCGGACGGCCTGTGAGGAACCAGCCGACCGCGGCGCCGGGCACGATGATCGCCGCCCCCGACGTCATCCCGATCGCGGCCGCCCGGAGCGGATCGCCAGCGGTCTTGAGCAGGACGTTCCAGGCAACGTGCAGGATCGCCGCGCCGGCGATCAGCCCGAAGACAAGGGGATCCACCCGGGCAGTCTACGGACGGGGACCTCGCCCGGGTGCGGCGCACTGGCGGCGGGCCGTGCGACGGCGCCCGGCGCCCAGGTCAGCTCCGCAAGTCGCGCCGCTTGAACCACCACTCGCCGATCGCGACGCCGCCGACTGCCAGCTACATCGTTCTGAACGTTCAGTCAATACTGAACGTTCAGACTCTGGGCACTACTCCCAGCCGGGCGACCGGCCGGCCCGCTCGAACATCATCCCGCGGCCGACGAGGAGCACCGCGATCGCGGTGGTGGCAGGGACGGCGGCGACGATCCCGATGCTGCCGACCAGTGCCTTGACCACTTCGACCGCGACGATCTCGCCACTCACCGTCAGGAACGGGTCCTGCTGGCCCGCATTGAAAAGGACAATGAGCGGCAGCGACGCGCCGACATACGCCAGGGCGAGCGTGTTGACGGTCGCCGAGATATGCGACCGACCGACGTTCATCGCCCGCCGGAACAGCTCCGAGCGCTTCAACCGCGGATCCGCTTCGTACAGCTCATCCACGGTCGCCGCCTGGGTAATGGTCACGTCGTCGAGGATGCCGAGGGCGCCGAAGATCACTGCCGCAAGGAGGAGACCACCGAGGTCGAGCTCGGGCCGGCCCACGGTCTGGAGGTAGACGAGGTCGCCGGACCCCTGGAGCTCCGTGAACTGGGCAAGAGCGTTGAAGGCGACGGCGAGCAGCGCGGTCAGGGCCAGGGAGAGGAACGTGCCGGCGGCGGCCGCCATGGTCGTCGGACGGGCGCCTTCGGTCAGGAGCAACGTCGCGATCGTGACCAGCGTGGCGGAGCCGACCGCAAGGAACACGGGATTCCAACCGGCCAGGAGGAGCGGTACGACGACGCGGATGATGACGGCCAGCGTCAGGGCCAGCGCGATCAGCGAGCGGACGCCTCGCCAACCGCCGACGAGCGTCACCGCGACCGCGAAGAGGCCCAGGAGCGCGGCGAGCGCGGGCACCCGATAGCGGTCGGCGACCGCCACGAAGTTGGCGTCCTCGCCCTGCTGCGAGATATTGACGATGACCTCATCACCGACCGCGTAGCGCGGCACCTCCTGCTGACCCGAGGGTCCCTGGAGGTAGGCGTCGAGCATGGAACCTGCCTCCGGGCCGTCGACGACGATCACTCGCGC
>JANMPL010000117.1:0-2812 GCA_031369845.1 Chloroflexota bacterium | reverse complement strand
CGACGACCGTGTCGCCGACGGCGACCGACGTGTTCGTCTGGTCGACCCCGATGGCCCGTTCACCTGCCTCGCCGAGCGGCGGGACGTCGGCCAATGGCAACAGCCGGAAGCCACCCGCCAGTTTGCCCCGGCCACCGAGGGCCTCGACGAGCGCCCGCGACAATCCGTCGCCGGGCCTCGCCCGGCGCCATCGGCCATCCGCCTCGACGAGCGGGGCAAGCACGAGCCGATCCGCCTCGTCGCCGGCGACGGCAACGACCAGCCGATGCGGCCCGTCGGCGCCGGGCAGCTTGCAGGCGTCGAGGAGCCGCAGGCCGTCGAGGGGGATCGCGACGTAGCCCGCGCCAGCGGGCGACTAGGCCGCCTCGGCCGGCGGCCATTGACGGCGCAGGTCGTCGAGAAGCGACGCGCTCACGCCTCGCCCCGGCCGCCTCGCCGCGTACGATGCGTGTCGACACCTGCCGTCGCTGCCCTGGTCGAAACGTTCAGACCGCCACCTCCGAGGACATGATGGCGCACGAGCCGCAGACGATCCTGTTCATGCCCGAGTCGGCCTACGGCCCGACCAACAACTGCATCGGCATCGGCGACGTCCTGCGCCGTCGCGGCCACCATGTCGTGTTCGCGGCCGAGCGGTCGTGGGCGGGCAAGCTCCAGGCCCTCGGTTTCGTTGAGGACCTCGTCGATCTCACCCCGCCCCCCGACGACACCGGAGCCCACAGCGGCGGCGAGCAGGACCCCGGCCAGTTCTGGAAGGACTTCATCCGCGACACGTCGCCCGAATTCCGAAAGCCCACGATCGAGCAGCTCGCGACGTTCATGCAGCCCACGTGGCAGGCACTCATCGACGGCGCCCGGTACTGCGAGCCGCAGCTCCGCGAGATCATCGACCGCCACCGGCCCGACGTCATCGTCGAGGACAACGTCGTGGCCTTTCCGGCCCTCATTTCATCGGACGCACCGTTCGTCCGGATCGTCTCGTGCAACCCGCTCGAGGTCCGCGGTCCCGACATCCCGCCGCCGTACTCGGGTCTGCCGTCGGACGATCGATCCGCGTGGTACGCCTTCCAGCAGGAGTACGAGCGGACGCACCGGCCGACGTGGGAGGCCTTCGACGCCTGGGTCCGCGAGCAGGGAGCGCCCGGGCTGCCATACCTCGAGTTCATCCACGCCTCCGATGTCCTGAACCTGTATGTCTATCCCGAGGTCGTCGACTACGTCGAGCGCCGGCCACTCGACGCCACCTGGCGGCGGCTCGATTCCAGCGTTCGCCAGACGGACGGCGAGGCCGAGCTGCCGGCGCTCATCACGGATCGCCCGCCGGGCAGCGCGCTGATCTATTTGTCGCTGGGCTCGCTCGGCAGCGCCGACGTGGGCCTGATGCGGCGCCTCGTCGAGCTGCTCGCCCGGACGCCCCACCGCTACATCGTGTCGAAAGGCCCGCAGCACGCCGAGTACGAGCTCGCCGACAATATGTGGGGCGGCGAATTCCTGCCCCAGACGAAGCTCATCCCCCTCGTCGACCTCGTTATCACCCACGGCGGCAACAACACGACGACGGAGGCGTTCCACTTCGGCAAGCCGATGATCGTCCTGCCACTGTTCTGGGATCAGTACGACAACGCCCAGCGTGTCGACGAGACTGGGTTCGGCGTCAGGCTGCGGACATACGACTTCGCCGACGACGAGCTCCATGGCGCGATCGAGCGGCTGCTCGCGAGTCCAATCCGCGGGCGGCTCGGCGACATCTCGCGTCAGATCCGGACGCGCGACGGAGTCGCCGGGGCGGCCGATGCGATCGCGGCGGTCGGCAGCAGGGCGGGGACGGCTTCGCGCCGATGACGGCGACGGCGGCCGAGCCGCGCCTCCGGACGGTTCGGGCGACCCGTTACGTAACCGCGTTCCGCGAGGGCGGGTCGCTGCCCGGTCTCGTCGAGGCCGACGACGACGGGCTCTATGTCGTGAAGTTCCGGGGCGCCGGCCAGGGCCCACGCGCGCTCGTCGCCGAGTGGCTGGCCGGGGAGATCGGCCGGGCCCTCGGGCTCCTCGTGCCGGACCTCGTCGGGGTCGATCTCGCTGCGGAGATCGCGGACTCGGAGCCGCATGAGGAGATCCACGACCTGCTCGTGGCGAGCGTCGGGCGGAACATCGGCCTGGACTTCCTGCCGGGGTCGCTCACGTTCAATCCCGCCGCAGACGCCGTGCCCGACCCGGACTGGGCAGCGAACGTCGTCTGGTTCGACGCCTTCGTGACGAACCCCGATCGGTCGCCCAAGAACCCGAACATGCTCGTCTGGCACGGCCGGACGTGGCTGATCGATCACGGGGCCGCGCTCTACATCCATCACACGTGGCGCGATCCAGCGGAGCACGCCCGGCTGCCGTTCGAGAGGATCGCTGACCACGTCCTGTTGCCTTCGGCGGGCTCGATCGCGGCGGCCGACGAGCGCCTCGCGCCGCTCGTGACCCGCGAGCTTCTCGTCTCGTTGACCGACGCCCTGCCGGACGACTGGCTTGCCCCGGATCCGGTCGTGGGGAACGCGGGGGCCCAGCGGCGCGCGTACGTCGAGTACCTGCTGGGGCGGCTCGAGGCTCGCCAGGCGTTCGTCGAGGAGGCGGATCGTGCCCGAACCGCAGCCTAGCCAGTTCCAGTACTCGATCGTCCGGGTCGTCCCCGACGTCGAGCGCGGCGAGTGCCTGAACGCGGGGGTGATCCTGCTCTGCCGGCCGCGGCGCTTCCTCGCGGCACGGGTCGGGCTCGATGAGACAAAGCTGCGGACGCTGGCGCCCGACGCCGACCCGGCGACGATCC
>JANMPL010000110.1:0-15789 GCA_031369845.1 Chloroflexota bacterium | reverse complement strand
GTCCCGTCGGCCAGGCGGCTCACTTCGCTGTGAGCCAGGTACGGGCTGAATCGAGCATCGACCTCGTGGAGCCAGGCAATGGCCCGCTCAACGGCTCCAGGCGCCGCATCCCCGCCACGGATGTCGAAGGACACGACCGTGCCCATCACCCGCTCGACGTGGACCCGGCGACGTGTGGCCTCCGCTGGGCGCGGATCAACAGCTGAGGCGCTCACGCCGTGACCTGGTCCAACGCCGACTGCAGCGATTGCGCGTATGCGTCGCTCGTGTACGTCGCGCCCGACAGCACGTCGATGTTCGCGCTCTGGGCGGTCAATGCCTCCTCGCGAAGGATCGGCGCGGCCTGGCTGGCGATGCTCCGCGACCGTCCGTCGCGGTCAGGAAGCTGGAGGGCCGTGACATCCACGATGGTGCCGCCAGAGATCGTGACCTCCACCTGGACATCGCCGTATCGCGTCGAAATGACGGACCCGGTCGCCATGCCGTCCTTGTATGCCGCCGTGGTCGATGCCGTTCCGGCGGTCGCGGTCGGTGACGCAGCGGCGGTCGTGGGTGCGGCGGAAGCCGCAGAGGAACCCGACGTCGAGCCGGTACTCGGCACCGGCGCGGCACCGACGGCGACCGTGCCGGCGGTCGTCGTCCCGCTCAGCGCAAGGTTGTCGGCCGGTTTGAAGCCGAATAGCATCGCCAGGGCGAAGACGGTTGTCAGGAGGGCGCCGAAGGCGCGTTTCGGGATCATCGGGAACTCCGGTCAGTCATCGAATCGTTCGCGGTGGATTCGACCGGGCGGCACGCCAAGTCCGATCACCGAGGCGGTCACCGCCTGCATCATCAAGTTGGGTCCGCAGAGGAAGACATCGCGCTCCGCGACGTCGGGCACCATGGCCTGGATCGAATGCGCGCCGAGCGGGTCGCGGCCGGTCAGCCGGTCTCGACGGGACCCGATGAGGTATCGGACGGTCGCGCCCCGGCGCTCGGCGAGCAGGTCGAGCTCGCTGCGGAAGACGAGGTCAGCGGCCGATCGGGCCCGGTAGAGAAGGACGACATTCGCCGTCTCGGACAGGGCTTCCAGGAGAGCTCGCAACGGGGTCACCCCGATCCCGCCCGCCACGAGGAGCACCCGGTTCCCCGACCGGCGCTCGGGCGTCATGTTGCCGTATGGGCCCTCGACGATCGCCCTGGTGCCGACCCGCAGCTCGGCGAGGCGACGGGAATCCTCCCCGAGTGCCTTGACCGTAAGCCGCAGCCAGCGTCCGTTCGGCTGCGCAGAGATCGAGTACGGGTGCGCTCGCCACCAGCCCTCGCGGGTGAGGAATCGGACGATGAGGTATTGGCCGGCGGTGATGGCCAGCTCGTCCAGCCTGCGACCCGAGAGGTAGACCGAGACTACGTTGTCGCTCTCGGCAACGACGTTCGAGACCGCGAATCGGTGGCGCAGGTTGATCGCGATGGGCGCGGCAACCCGGAAACCGATCAGGAGCCCGAAGGTCGCCACGTAGAGCGCGATCCAGTAGAACCGCGCGACCGGGTCGTCCACGAAATCGGACCCGACGACGAGCTGATGCGCGAAGCCGAGCGCGATTGCGAGATAGGCGTAGAGGTGGATGCCGTACCAGGTCTCGTAGGAGATGCGGCGGCGGGCCCGACGCACCGACGTGACACCGACAGCGACAAAAAGGCCAAGGCTGACCGCCGCCATGAGGACGAAGTCATAGGTCGTGATGAGCGTCCAGGCCTCGCCGAGGAACGACTCGCCGTCGGTGATGGCGAAGCCGAGCGTCGTGAAGAGCGCATGGCCGACGATGAGCCACAGCGCCCCGAAACCGACCCACCGATGGGCCGCCGTGAGCCGGTCCCGACCAAACGATCGGTCGAGCAACGGAGCTCGGGACATCAGAACCAGCTGCAGCAGGGTGAGGAACGTTCCCACGAGGGCTGTCAGCTGCCCGACCCCGGTCGCGACGTCGCCAACGGTACCCAGCCGATCGAGCCCGCCGTGGCGCACCCACATCAGCGCGATCAGGACGACGTTGACGCCGAGGAAGCCGACGGCCTCGACCGTTCGTAGACCACCGCGGGCAGGACTCGGCATGACTGCCGACCGCTGGGCCGACTCGCGTGAAAGGAGAGCCATGCCGGGGATCCTGGGATGGCCGCCTGAGAACCTCCTGAGAGGGTCTTTACAGGGCCCCCGCCCCGCCCCGGCCCCGAGGCACCGTGCAGCGGCGCGTAGAACGCTGGCCGTTCATACCAGCGAACGAAGCGGCCATAGACCCTTGATCTGGGTCGTTCCTCCGCGAGTTGGAACGCTGGGAGTTCGCAGGAGCGAAGGAGCGCGGTATCGACCCTTGTCCTTCGCCAGTAGGAACGCTGGGCGAGCGACCCGCGGGCCGGCGCGAGCACGTCACCCCGGCCCGCTTGTCACGGCCGGCGAGACAACGGGCCGAGGAGAGGGTGAATCGGCACTGGGGGGCGGCCTGTTCGCTGCTTTTCACGGCTGGCGGGACAAGGGCCGAGCGCCGCAGCGCAGCGAAACCGCCTAGACGATGCCCGCCAACGCAGCGATGACCGTCACGAGATACACGAGGTAGAACGCGCCCCCGACGAGTAGGCGGCGGCCCGTCAGGCGGCCCGCTCGTGCCATCGGGATGAAGATCAGCGCCGACGAAAGGAAGGCGATCCCAGCCGAGGCGAAGGCGAGGCGGCTGCCATCGGTGAAATGCCATGCGTCGGCTGCGAACAGGAGCGCGACGACCGTTGGGATCGTCGACTGGAAGACCATCGCCCCGGTGATGTTGCCCATCGCCAGCGTGTCCTTGCCCTGGCGGACCCAGATGACCGAGTTGAATTTCTCCGGTAGCTCGGTGGCAATCGGGGCGATGACGAGAGCGAGGAGCGCCTCGTCCAGGCCAAACGAGGTCGCCAGGTGCTCGACGGCGCCGACAAAGAAGTAGGCGCCGACGATGATCAGCCCGAGCGCCGCGAGGACCTGGGCGTTGACGATCCGCAGCCGGGGCGTGGCGGCCGGATCCTCGATGTGGCCGGGATCGAAGTGGCGGAACCGCAGCGGGGCGAGGTCATCCGCGTCGATGTCCGGATCGGCCTCGAAATGGCCCTTCACGTACCAGGCGTAGATGCCGATCAGGGCCGCGGCCACGATCCATTTCAGCCAGGCAGGATCGAGGGGCAGGAACGCCGCCCCGATCGCCAGCGCATACGCGATCGCGAAGTAGCGCATGTCGTGAGCGAGGACGACGGTGTCGACGGGCATCACGTCCCCTGCCGGACGTCGCCGCGCAACGATGAGGACCGCGACTCCGGTAACGAACATCGCCAGCGTCGACAGCATGAACGGCGCCCCGAGGATCGCCCCGACCCCCACCGCATGCGACGCCGCCGAGCCGCCGCCGGTCAGGATCGCGATGATCGGGATCATCGTCTCCGCCAGGGCCGTGCCGACGGCCGCGAGGACCGACCCGACCACCCCCTCGGCAAGCTCGAGCTTCCGCCCGAACCACTCGATCCCGTTCGTGAACAGCTCGGCGCCCATCAGGATGACGATGAACGCGGCGACGAGGATGATGATGTCCAAGGATCAGGCCTCGAGGCCCTGGGCCAGCACCACGCTCAGGCCGATGACGGCCAGGATCAGCACCGCCACGATGGCCATGGTCCGTTCACCGCGCCGCAGGAATCCGATGAGTGCAGCGGCGACCCGGGCGGCCGGGGTAGCGATCGCCGCGACGAGGCCCAGCCACATGAAGCCGGCCGCGCGGAGGTGGACAACATCGTCCAGGACGAGGTCGGGCTGAAAGGGCGGGCCACCGGCGAGTGGCGCGATCCGCCTCGCGAACATGAGGATCGCCCCGACGCCGAGCAGCGCAACCGAGACGTACGTTCCGAACGTCAGGAGGCGGGCGATCGAGCGATCGAGGTCGGCGGGCAGGCCGCGCTGCTGGTCAGCGGTCAAGCAGGGCTCGCTGGAGCATCTGCCAGGAAGTGTAAAGCAGGATCGCGACGAAGAGCCCTCGCAGGATCTTGACGTCGATCCGGTGGGCGATCCGCGAACCGAGGCTCGCGCCGAAGAACACACCGACCGCGGTCGGCGACGCGACGTAGGGGTCGATGCCGCCGCGGAGCAGGTAGATGATCGCGCTCGCCGACGCCGTGATGCCGATCATCAGGTTGCTCGTCGCCGTGGCGACGCGGAGCGGCACGCCCATGATGACGTGCATCACGGGCACCTTTACGAGCCCGCCACCGATCCCCAGGAGCGCGGACGTGACCCCGGCCACCACGCTTCCGACGGCGCCAAGGCCCAGGCGTCGGACGCGGTAGCCCGGCCCCGACAGCGACGCCCTGAAGGAGCTGTCAGCGGCAAGGTCGGCGGCCATCTCGTCAGCCTCGGCTTCGCCGACCTCGGGGTCCGGGTCGCGGCCACGGACCATCGTGATGGCGACGTACACCAGGAGCGCGGCGAAGAGAAGCTCGAGCACAGTCTCGGGAAGGATGAACGCGGCAAGCCCCCCTGCAAGTGCCCCAACAGCGGTGAAGAGCTCGAGGACCATCCCGAGGCGAAGGTTTGCGACACGGCGCTCGAGGTAGACCCCGGCGGAAGCACCACTCGTCACGATTACGCAGACGAGACTGACGCCGACCGCGGTGAGCAGCGGCAGATTGAAGACGAGCGTCAGGAGCGGGACGATCAGGAGCCCGCCACCCAGCCCGACGAGCGACCCGAAGAGCCCGGCCGCCATCCCCCCGACGATAAGAATCAAGCCGTCGATCATCGTCGGGCCAATGGCGTCGGGGACCTCCGCCTTGGACCTCCGAGGGCCGGATCGTAGTTCCCCGGTCGCACTTTCAGATCGTCACTCCGGGGCACGGAGCGCGGTTTTACGGCCGGAGGTGCTGGGGGGCGTATGGCAGGAGCGCGACGATGCGCGCTCGCTTCAGGGCGACGGCGAGCTCGCGCTGGTGGGCGGCACACGTGCCGGTCTTGCGGCGCGGCTCGATCTTCGCACGCTCCGAGAGGTAGCGGCGGAGCCGGTTCACTTCCTTGTAGTCGATCTGGACGGTCTTGTCCGCGCAGAACGCACAGACCTTCCGGCGGCGTCGATCCCTGTAGTAGTCGTCTCGCTTCTTCGAACGGGCAGGGGGCATGTGGTTGGTCTCCTCGGGCGCCGGGCGGCAATGGCCGGCGGCGCGTCAGTGGTCGGTAGTGTCAGAACGTCAGAACGGCAGGTCGTCGAGCTCGGTGTCGTCCATCCCGCCGCCGCCGCGCGACTGACCGCCGGATGACCCACCGGAGCCCGCCGGTGCGGGCACGCCGCTGTCGCCGGGAGCCGCGAACTGGCCTTCGCCGTCCTCGCGGGCCCGCTTCTCCAGGTTGACGACACTGTCGGCGGTAATCTCGAGCGACGTCCGCGCCTTGCCGTCGCGGCCCTCGAACTCGCGGGTCTTGAACCGACCCTCGACGAAGACCTTGTTGCCCTTCCGGAGCGTTTCGGCGGTCCGCTCGGCGCGATCGCCCCAGACGCTGACCCGGAACCAGTCGGTCGCCTCGACCCACTCGCCGGTCTGCTGGTTCTTCGTGCTCTGGTTGACCGCGACGTTGAATTGGGTGACCGGCCGACCGTTCGGCGTGTACCGCATCTCCGGGTCCGCGCCGAGGTTGCCGATGATCATGACCTTGCAAAGAGCCATCTTGATCGCCTCAATCGATGGCGGCCGGGGCCGCCTCGCTCTCGGATTCGTCGATCCGCTCGGGGATGTCGAAGTCCTCCTGCTCGTCCTCGGCGGACGGCAGGTCGGTGTCGTCGACGATGTCTTCCTCGGAGCCGTCGGGCCGGATTGCCTTCGCCGGTCGCTCGACGCGGGTGACGAGGTGGCGGAGGACTTCCTCGGTGATCTGGAGGCCCCGCTCCAGCTCGGCGAGCGCGTCGGACGGCGCCTCGAAGAGCACGATGTGGTACGAGCCCTCGCGGTACCGGTCGATCTGGTAGGCGAGGCGTCGGCGGCCCCAAGGGGCAACCTTGACGATCTGCCCACCGCTCGCGGTCAGCTGACGGGTCGTGCGGTCGATGACCGCCTGGGCTTTGTCGTCCGCGACGTCAGGTCGCAGGATGAGCATGAGTTCGTATCGGCGCATGCGCCAGGACACTCCTTCCAATGGGATCTACCCCGCTGACGGCGAGTGCCGGCGCGGAGCCGAAAGGAAACGGGCCGAAGTTTAGCACGGCTCCGGTCTCGGCCGGGTATTCTGCATCCTCACATCCTGCGAAGTGGGGAGGCCCTTTGCCCGCCAGCACCATCCTGCTCATCGAAGCCGACCCGGCGTCCGGTGAGCTCATCAGCGGCGTCCTGTCGAAAGTCGGCTACACGGTAACGACCATCGCCGACGCGGACGAGGCGTTTCCGCGCGTCATCGAGCACCAGCTGGCGATCCTGGACGTCGTGACGGGGTCGAAGTCGGCCTTCGATATCTGCCGCGAGATCCGGGGGACGCCCGCGCTCGCCCGAATCCCCGTCCTGTGCGTCGGCCAGTCGGACGATGTCGAGGACCGGATCCGGTTCCTCGAGGCGGGTGCCGACGACGTCATGGCGAAGCCGTTCGATGCCCGCGAGCTTGAGGCCCGGGTAGAAGCCCTCCTCCTCCGCTTCCAGCGATCGAAGGACATAAGCGTCGTCTCGTCGGACGGCATCACGATGAACCGGCAGCAGCGGACGGTCGCCGTTCACAGCCCGCGGGGTGGCGTGGGTACGACGACGATCGCGGTGAACCTCGCGATGGTGATGGCCCGCCAAAAGCCGGACCGCGTCGTCCTCGCAGATCTGCACCTCCAGTTTGGCCAGGTCGCGACCCACCTGAATCTCGAGGTCAAACAGTCGATTGCCGACGTCGCCCGGGACGAGGCCGCGATGCGCGAGCCGGAGCTTCTCCGGACCTATGCGACCCGACACGACAGCGGACTTCACGTCCTGGCCGCCCCGATCTCGCCCGAGCTCGCCGAGCTGGTCACCGCCCAGCACGTCGATCGGATCCTGACGACCCTCCTCGAGACGTACGACTATGTCGTGATCGATGCGGGATCGTGGCTCGACGAGCGGACGATGACGGTCTTCGAGCACGCAGAGACCGTGATCTTCGCCGTCTGTCCCGAGATCGGCGCACTCAAGGCGCTCCACGGGCTCGTCGACTACCTCAACGAGGCCGGCACGGTCGCCGCGAAGTCGACGTTCGTGTTGAACAACCAGTTCGCGCGCGAAATCCTCAGGCTTCGCGACGTGGAGAGCGCGCTCGGCACCCAGGTCGCGATTGAACTGCCCTACGACCCCTTCCTCTATCTCAAGGCGGTAAACGAGGGCGTTCCGATCGTCCTCGGCGCACCCCGCTCCATCCCCGCCGAGCGGTTCGAGAAGCTTGCTGCGGCGGCATTCGGCAACGAGAGCCTCAGCGTGCCCGAGGCGCCGGCACCCAAGAGGACCAGCCGCTTCGGGGGCCTGATCCGCCGCTGATCCTCACCCCACGGGCGGGCTTCTCGTGAAGCGTGCCGGCCGCCCGGTTGAAACGCGACCCCCGCTCAAAGCGACTAAAGGGCGACGACGGCCCGTTATTGTGGCCGTTGGGCATGCGGAGGGACGATGGCGCTGCGACGCCTGACGGCGCGGGAATACGCGATCAACCTGGCGATGACGATCGCCTGTTGGCCGGTCTACGCGCGGCGGGAGTGGGCGAATCGCGAGCAGCTCGACGCGTTTTCGCTCAAGCGCACCCGGGAGATGGCGGTCCACGCCGGCCGTACGGTTCCGGTCTACGCCGAGCGCTACCGCGACGCAGGCGTCGACCCCGCCCGCATCCGGACCTGGGATGACGTTCGTCAGCTCCCGCTGATGGACAAGGCGACGATCGTCGAGGCCTATCCCGACCGGTCGGTTGCGAGCGGCGCCGACCTCAACCGCTGCCTCCTCTCGACCAGCTCCGGCTCGAGCGGCCGGATGATGACGGTCCCCCACCGGGCCGACCGCTTCTGGCCGTACCTCCTGTCGGGCCAGCGAATGCTCCGCTGGGCGGCCGGCGGCAGCTACCCGTTCTGGTGGCGACAGGCGTATGTCTACACCTCGGAATACCCGCTCCTCCGCGTGCCCGGTCTCTACCCGCTCCAGTTCATTCCGACGGCGTCGGAGCCGGACGCGATCCTCGCAGAGCTCGCGCGGTACCGGCCCCAGCTCCTCCACACGTACCCCTCGGTTCTGCGGGATCTCGTGGCGCTCGACGGGGAGCGGATGCGTGCGCTGGGCTTGCGCGGCGTGTCGGTCGGCTCGGAGCTCTCGACCCAGGAGGAACGCGACGGATGGGAGGCCGCCCTCGGCTGCCGCGTCCGCGACGAGTACAGCTCCGAGGAGCTTGGCCGGATCGCCTCCCAGTGTCCGGACGGTCGCTACCACCTCCACGAGGACGTCGTCCACGTCGAGATCCTCGACCCAGAGGGGCAACCGACCGACGGCACCGGCGAGGTCGTCGGAACCGAGCTCCACAACCGGACGATGCCCTTCGTCCGGTACCGGCAGGGCGACCTCGCCCGGATCGTGGATGAGCAATGCAGCTGCGGCCGCCGCACGCGCCTGCTCGTCGACCTGGCTGGGCGCAGCAATGACGGGTTCACGCTCGCCGATGGGCGGCGACTGGCGCCCGGGTTCCTCCTCGACGCCTGCTATCGGGCCCTGATCGCCGCTGGTGAGGGCGTCGCCAGTGCCTATCGCTTCGTCCAGATCAATCCTGCCCAAGCCGACTTCGAGTTCATCCCCGGCCTCGACTTCGACCCGTCGGCCGAAGGCGTCATTGCCGAGTCCCTCCGGCGGGAGCTTGCCGGCAGCGGCCTGGAGGTTCGCATCGCCGCCGTCGACACAATCGAGCGTCCCCCCGGCGGCAAGCGAGCGACCGTCTTCCGCGCCTTCTGATGAGCGGCATCGTCTTCACCAGGGCCTGGGAGGACGACCGCCTCGACCTGGCGGCGTTGGCGGTTCGTCACGGCGAGCGGGTGCTAGTGGTGGCCGCCGCGGGCGACGTGCCGCTCGCGATCGCGGCCGCCGGGGCGACCGAGGTCGTGGCCGTCGATCTCAATGTCGCTCAGCTTCGGCTCACGGCGCTCAAGATCGCCGCGACCGGCCTCGACGCCGACGAACGCTATCGCTGGTTCGAAGTCGGTCGGGTGACGGATCCGGGCCGTCGCTTTCGCGAGGTCCTGCGCCCGCGAATGGAGCCCGAGGTCGCCGAGTTCTGGGATCGACACATTGGGCTCTTCGAGGTCGACTTCCATCGGCACGCCGGCGTCGGGCGTTCGTTCGCGCGGCTCGGGCGCCTCGTTCGTTTGCTCGTGCCAAGTCTCGCCCGCCGGATCGAGGCGTTCGACGACCCGGCCGATCAACTGGCCTGGTGGCGGTCGCATGTCCGGCCCCGCCTGTTCGGTCCGGTGAGCCACTGGCTCGCCCGCCACACGCCGGTGTTCGCGCCGCTCGCCCCGAACCGCCACGAGCTGCGGCGGATGCGGGAGGGCGGCTACTCGTACGCGATTGCCGACCGGATCGACGGCGTCCTCGGCCGGACGCTGGCGCGGCGCCACCCGTGGTGGCGGCCGGCATTCAGCGGGCGGGTCGCGGACCCCGGCGACGGCGCGGCCTGGCTGGACGCGGATATGGCCGCCGCTGTCGCCGCGTCGGCCGGGACGATTCGTCTCGTCGAAGGCGACCTGACCGACGTCCTCGCCGGATCGCCGCCGTCGAGCTTCGATGCCGTCACCGTCTCCAACGTGCCCGACTGGCTCGATCCGGCCGGGACGATGCGCCTGACCGAGGCGATCCGCCGGGCTGTGCGGCCGGGCGGTCGGGTGCTCGTTCGGAGCATCCTCCCGGACGGAGGACTGCCGGCCCACCCGGCCCTCGCGCTGGACCCGCTATCGGTGACGCTCGTCCAGCAGGAACGGACTGCCCTCTACGGCCGGGTCCACCTGCTGCGTCGGACGGACTCAGACTAATCCGGCAAAGTAGGCGACGTAGACGAGGACCCAGAACGCCGCATACGCCGCGAGCGTCAGCCGCGAGTGTTGGCGCAACCACGGGCCCGCAAACTGACCGATGGCCGCGGCGACGATGAGCGCGGGCACGATCCGCGTGATCCGGTTGAGGATCGTGCCTACCAGCAGGCCGGCGATGTCGCCGCCCTGTGCCAGCCATTCGACCGTGTAGACCTTCAGCGGCGCGCCCGGACCGAACTGCGCGAAGCCGACCACGCCGTCTCGGGCCAGGGCCTGGTCGGCCGAAGAAAGCAGCGCGGGATCGATCGCGGGAATGGCAAGGAGCACGGCCCGCGCGGCATCCGGAGCCTGCAGGGCGAACGCCGCCATGATGAATGTGCCGGCGATCGCCCCGATCACGACCGCCGAGAAGAGGCGGACCGTTCGCCGCGGGGCGGCAAGGACCAGCAGGCAGAGGCCGACGTCGGGGACGATCGGCAGCACGATGGCCTCGGCAGCGGCCCAGATGCCCATCGCCACGACGGCGGCGGGACGGCGCGCGAAGAGCCCGGTTCGTTCCAGGCCGTTGGGCGACGACTCGCCCATCAGCGAAGGACGTCGGCGATCCGCAACGCCCAGTAGACGAGCGGGACGACGAGCAGCAGCGAATCGATCCGATCGAGGATGCCACCGAAGCCGGGCAGCCACGTAGCGGCGTCCTTGACGCCCGCTTCGCGCTTGACGGCCGACTCGAGAAGGTCGCCCCAGAGCGATCCGATGGCCACCAGGAGGACGAGGACGACCCACGCTGGCGGCGCGAAGTACGGACCGAGGAGACCGGCGAACGGCGCCAGGCCGACGGCCGCGCCAAGGAGGTTGCCGACGACCCCCTCGCGGGTCTTGTTCGGCGACAGCCGCGGCGCGAGCGGCGTCCGGCCGAACCGCCGGCCGACGATGAACGCGCCGATATCTGAACCGGCAGTGGCAACGGCGAGGGCCGCGAACAGCGTGATACCAAACTCGCCGCGCTCGACGGCGAGCAGTACCGCGTGGGCCAGAAGCACGGTGATGATCACGAGGCCTACAGCCGCGGAGCCAAGATCCCGTAATGCGCGGCCGGTATCGGCACGGACGACCGGCCAGGCGATGCCGACGAGCACGAGGCCACCGATGAGCCATTCGGCGGCCGCGGTACCGAGCGTGGCAACCGAGGCGACGATCGCCGCGTTCGCGATCTGGAGCGCGATGCGGTGGTGGATCGGCAGGTCCATGAGGTGCGACCACTCGAGGAGGCCGATCGCACCCAGGACGCCGACGAGGACCGCGATGCCGGGGATGCCGGCCTTGACGGCGAGCGCGAGTGTCAGCGCAAGCGCCGCGTAGCTCGCTGCTCGTTGGAGTGCCGTTCGTCCGGACAGGCCCGGTCGCGGCCGCAGCCGGCGGAAGAGCGCCCAGACGCTGGCGCCGGCGAGCCCGGCCGCTGACCCGATGACGAGGATCGCCGGCGCTCCATCGATGGGCATCAGGGGAGCCGCCGGATCCCGACAACGACCCGCTCGACGGCCGTCAGGATCGTCCCGACGAGGAGCAGCGGCCCGAACGGGCCCCAGGCGTCGGGGCCGACGATGAACACGGCAACGGCGAAGATCGCGAGCAGGATCATCCGGCCCGGCTTCGACAGGATTCCGCGGTAGATGCGCTCGCCCCCGGCTGCGCGCGGCACGACTCCGGCGAAGCTGGCGAAGAGCGCGCCGGCCACCCCGAGCAGGACCGTGGTCCGATCGGCCCCCGGCAGGAAGGCAACGGGCGCGAGGAAGGCGATATCGGTCAGCCGGTCACCTAGCTCGTTGTACAGCTCGCCACGGGGGTGGATCCGCCCGGTCCGCCTCGCAAGCGCGCCGTCGAGGAGGTTGACGACGAGCCGCAGCGCCGCCAGTGCCGGCACCACCAGCAGGGCGACGGGCACCGTGGGTGAGAGGAGGAGCAGGACGCCGGCCAGGCCACCGATCGGGATCGCCGCGAGGGTCACCGCATCCGGAGTGACGCCGAGGCGCTCGAGACGCGCGACAACCGGGGCAAGGCCGTTCGCAATGGCGTTCTTCGATCGGTAGAGGTCCACGGTCCCCTCGCTCGACTGGTGCCGGAGCAGGGATTCGAACCCTGACGCCCTTGCGGGCAGCGGAGTTTAAGTCCGCCGCGTCTGCCTGTTCCGCCACTCCGGCCCGCCGCATCGTACCGGCCGGAGTGGTTGGTCGCGCACACCCGCCGTCTCACTCTGACAGCTCGCTGAAACCTCGGTTGCGAGATTTCATCCTCCCGACCCGTGTTCGCCAGAAGCCAAAGTTTGGTCATGAGCATGCGGAATGGTCCTGCCGGTAGAGCCGACCTCGATCAGATCGCCGAGACCAGGCATCAGATCAAGGAGCTGAATGACGCATGGAACCAACGCCACGCGCTGCGGCGGGGCACACCGGAGTACGCGAGGGCGCTTGAGGATGGAGATCGCCTCGTGACGCGAATCTGGCGCCTGCTCCGGAAGGACGGCCCACCGAGCTCACGAGCCTCGATCCGGGAGTGAAACGAGTCGAAGCCGTCGGTGACGTTGTCTCGCGCGGAAATCTCCTCCCCGCGCGATAAGCATGAAATCGCCTATGGCCGATCTGCTCGCCGAGCGCAATCGTTGCCGCCCTAGACTGCACTCATGACTGAACGACGCCGGAAGACGGCAGACCGCGCAATCGAGACCGCGACGGATCGAACGAAGTCTGCCGAAGAGGAGTATCTCGAGACGCCTGCAAGCGACGAAGGCGCGATCGTGCGTGCCGCCGAAGTCGAGCGTCGGGCGGATGACCTCGCGACCCTGGCCAGCGACCCGCCTGAGGAGGATCTGCCTCCCAAACCCTAGCAGCGCCTTCGTCTCCGGAAATTTCGGCTATTGCGCCGGGGACCGTTGGCATGCACCATGCGCGCGTCGGCAAACCGAGCCGGGCCACCGCTTGCGGGTGTGTCATCTCGCCGGATGCCGCTTGTTCGGCGAGTTGTCAATGGCCGTCACCTCGGTAACGGAACCGCGACCCCAGCGTCTCCGACGCATGAGGATCCTGCCGCGCCACGTCATCGCTGTGCTGGCGATGTTCGTCGTGGTCGCCCTGGCGCTTCTTGCCGCGTTCGCGTTCGACAGGTTCTATACCGGCCGCGTCCTGCCCGGCGTCTCGGTGGCGGGAATCGATGCGTCCGGGTTGACGGCTGATGAGCTCGTGGCTCGCCTGCAGACCCTGCCTGTGGCGCCTCAGGCCGTCGAGATCGTCACCGGCGATAGTCGGGTGTCGGTCGGGTCCGCGGATCTCGGGCGTCGGGTGGATGTCGACGGTGCTGTCGCCGCGGCGCTCGCCGCCGGGCGCGTCGCCGGTCCGCTCGCCGACGTCCCCGAACGACTCGGGATGTGGCGCGACGGTCGCCCGATCGACCTCGCGACCTCGGTGGACCGGTCCGCCCTCGCCGCGTGGGTCGCGGCGCGCGCCGAGGCCCTCCGCGTGACCGCCGTGAACGCCCAGATCGTCGCGACCGCAAACGGTTGGGTTGCGACGGTCCCGCGAGAGGGCCAATTCCTCGACGAGGCCGCCGCACTCAAGGCCATCAATGCAGCGCTGTTGGACGGGACGGCTGCCACTGGCCATGTCGAACTTCCGATGACGGCCGTCCCGCCCGAGGTCGACACGGCGGACACGGCGCTCGCGATCGCCGCCGCGGAGCGCATGGTGATGCCGCTCACCGTGAACTTCCGCGACGACGCGACGTGGACGATCCCCACGGCGACGTTGCGGGCCGGGGTCCGGTTCGAGGATGGGGCCGATGGGCCAGTGCCGGTCATCAATACGGACGTCCTGACGGCGACCCTGACCGGGATCGCGAAGGACATCGCGCGCCCGGCCAACGAGACGATGATCCTGAAGTCGAGGACCGGCAAGACGTTCGGGTTCGTGCCCGGCAAGAACGGCCGGAACGTGGACATCGCGGCGACCGCCGGCCAGGTCGCCGACGTCCTGGCGGAGCGAGCCGAAGGCAGCGTCGAGGCCGATGCGCCCGCGCCGGTCGTCCTCAGCGTGCTTCCGCCGGAGCTGACCGCCGCGGAAGCCGCGTCGAGCACCCACCAGGTGTCACTCGTCGGGGCGTGGACGACGCGGTTCGTGAGCAGCGAGAAAAACGGGTTCGGAAACAACATCCGGATCCCGGCGAGGCTGATCAACGGGACAGTCGTCGGTCCAGGCCAGGTGTTCGATTTCTGGGGGTCGGTCGGTCCTGTGACGTTCGCCCGCGGGTTCCGGATGGGCGGGATCATCGAGAGCGGCCGCACGAACCCGAACGGCGCGATCGGCGGCGGGATCTGCTCGGCCTCGACGACGATGTTCAACGCGGCCATTCGCGCCGGCTACCAGGTTCTGGAGCGCGACCAGCACTCGTACTACATCAATCGTTACCCGCTCGGACTCGACGCCACCGTCTCGAAGTACCACGGCAAGATCGCCCAGAACATGCGGTTCAGGAATGACACCCCGAATTCGCTGTACATCCGCGGCCTGTCCGGCCCGAACTGGGTTCGGTTCGAGATCTACTCGGTGCCGAACGGCAGGACGGTCACCTTCAGCCGACCTGCGGTGAGCAACGTCCGCAAGGCGATCGACACGACCGTGCGTACATCGAGCCTCAAGCACGGCCAGACAAAGCGCACCGAGTACCCGACAAACGGGATGGACGTGGTCGTGTACCGGACGGTTCGGAACGCGAGCGGCGCAGTCATCCACAGCGACCGCTTCGTGAGCCACTACATCCGGGTCAACGGAGTGCTCCTCGTCGGAACCGGGTAGGAGGCTCGGACGCGAGACCGGGGCGAGACGGGCCGCATGTAACGTCGGCGGGTCGGCCGCGTCCGTTCACCGCATCCTGGTCGCTGCCTGATTCGTGAGGGGTTCGGGTGGCAACTGAACTTGATTTCGTAACGGACCAGTTCTTCGCAGCGAACCTGTTCAAGGTGGTAGCGCCCGCCACCTTCGTTGTCGCCTCGTTGGGGCTCATCCTCCGGTCGGCCCGCAGGCGTCCAGCAGCCCCGACGATGGGCCGCTTGCCCGGGCTCCTTCCGGCGCTGGTTGCAGGCGTCCTGGTATCGGCGCCACTCGTCCTCCTGGTTGCCCTCTTCGCGTTGTACGACTCGCCTCCGGACGAGTTCTCCCGGGAGGTGCTGTCCGTATTCCTGTTCAGCGCCGGACCCGTCGCCCTGTCTGTCCTCGACGTCTACGCTATCTGGCCGCCGCTCGTGCGGCGCTCCGTGGCCGGCGCGATCGGCCGAGCGTCGCTCGGCCTGGTCCTCACGTTCGTACTCGTCGGGTTCTGGTCAGGGATCAGCTCAGGCTTGACTTCGGCGGCCCATGACGAATATTTGGCCGACGAGAGGCGCGCGTTGGAGGCGCGATCCGCGGGACTGTCGATCCACGTCGCAGTCGTCCAGGCGAGGCTCGGCGACACCAACCGCAACGGGCGAGTCGTGTCCCACCTCACGCTCGACATCACCGTCCGTTCCACCACGCAGATCCAGGTCTTTTCTCTCAACGAATCGGATCCGATCACCACCGCGGGAGGGTGGATCAATCGGGCCGATTCCCTCGGGTTCAACGTCACGAGAGGATTCTTGGGCCTGCCCGCGGACATCCCGGCAGGCTTCGTCGAAACGTACCGGGTCGAGGCGCCGCTCTTCACGGGAGGTGGCGCGGAGTACTACACG
>JANMPL010000101.1:0-1574 GCA_031369845.1 Chloroflexota bacterium | reverse complement strand
CCGAGAGACCGAGTACAGACGACTCAGCCCGCGACAGGACGCGGCGCTGGTTCTCGTCGATCGGATTCATCGCGGTCCCGACCACCCAGGGAGGAATCCCGTCCCACGGCCAGGCGACGATCGCGGTTTCGGGCGGATCGGGCACCACCTCTACTTCGATCCAGGAGCTCGCCTCGATCAAGAGGCCCCAATAGCGATCGGTCACCCAGACCTCCGTCGGGATGCCGCTTCGCTCCGCGAAGTAGAGCAGGTGGTCGCGGAGCCCCGAGAATGGATGGACGGGGCCAAACATTTCGACGCGCTTGTCGAGGCCGGCCGCGCGGATGACGAACGCGGCAGCCGAGCTGGCATCGTCGGTGTCGGTGCTCTTCGACACGTACTGTTCGGAGGCGTTCCCCAGCCCACCCTCCCCGATGGCGAAGCGCAGAAGAGACTGCACCTGGTCGTCGTCGAGTTGGGCGATCCGGAACGGCTGGGCGCGGATGATCGGCCTGTCGGCCGGGGGTAGCTCTCCGAGCCCGTTCCGGACGATGACCGTTCCGTCGCCGAAGAGGGTGAATTCCGGTCCAGGTTCGAACGATCCCCAACCGCCGCACAGCTCGCAGATCCCGAAGTCCACGAAACCGATGTCATATCGGAGGACGACGTCTGTCGGACCGGTTGCATGCTCGATGGCGGCGATCGCCGTTCCGGTCGGCTCAGTTGTGGCATCCGGCGATGGCGTCGGGCTCGGAGGAGGCGACGACGCTATGGGGCCCTGGCTGCCGACCTGTGCGGAGCTGGAGCTGCTCGATGACGTGCACGCCGCAACGAGCAGAACCACGACGATCGTGGTCGCGACCCGCCCGACGGGCCTCAGCACGGCCGCCGAGCAGCAGCAAACGGGTCGCACGCGTGTGTTGGATCGACGCGAATGTGGGACCCAACGATGGCCACCCGGCCCGCCTTCGAGCCCGTGGCGTAGCGCCCGTCACCGTACGCCCAGAACACGTCGCCATCGGCCAGCCGTTCGGCGCGCTCGCGGAGCCCGGTCCCGTTGACGACCCCGCCCAGATTCGATGCCCGCCATCTCTCCTTGGATATCGCGGCCGGCGCCCGCCAAGTGGCGCCGCCGTCGACGGAAACCGTGAACCCGTTCCCGATGGTCGCGGCGCTCTGGACGTCGTCGAGGGTGTGGAACGTCACGACCACGTATCCGTGCCCTGCGACGAGATTCGGTCGGATGCTGGACTGGCGACGGCCGCCGATCTCGCCTGCCGAGGGCAGGCGCGCGAACGACCAAGTCGCGCCGGCGTCATCGCTTCGGCCGACCTGGATCGTGCCTCGCGGGGCGCCGCCGGTAGCCGGCCCGTACGCCGCTACGGCGAGATAGAGACGACCCGTTGCCTGGTCGACGTCAAAGCCATGGAGCCACATCGGATCCGGACGGATATTGCCGGCGGTGCCCGTGGCGCTGGCGCCTGACGTCGAGTACGCGGTCTCTGGGACCGTGGTCGCCACCCGCGACGGTCCGACGGCGACGCTCCTGTTAGCACGGTCGAACTCGACGCGGGCGACGGCGACGCCGAGGCGAC
>JANMPL010000049.1:0-2233 GCA_031369845.1 Chloroflexota bacterium | reverse complement strand
TGACGACGACGATGCGCTCAACCGCATCGACAGCGGCGAGGGCATCGATCGACCAGGCGAGGAGCGGCCTGCCGCCGATGTCGTGGGACAACTTGTCTGGGCCCCCCATCCGGCTCGACGCTCCGGCGGCCACGACGATCGCGTCGGCGCCTGCCCGCCGCCGCTCGCTCAATCCAGACGCGGCTGGGCGAAGATCATCCGGCCGGCGACGGTCTGGAGAACCCGGGTCACCGCGACGTCCAGGTCCTTGTCGATGTATCGCACGCCGCCCTCGACCACGATCATCGTCCCGTCGTCGAGGAAGCCCACGCCCTGACCTGCCTCCTTGCCCTCCTGGATCACGCGCACTCGGAGCTCCTCGCCGGGCAGGACCGCCGGTTTGACGGCATTCGCGAGCGAGTTGATGTTGAGGACACGGATTCCCTGGAGCTCCGCGACCCGATTGAGGTTGAAGTCGTTCGTCAGGATTGCCTTGCTCCGGGCGCGGGCCAGGGCGACGAGCTTGGCGTCGACCTCGCTGACCTCCGGCACATCCTCGTCGACGATCTCGACCGGGGTCGTCGATTCCTTCTGCATCCGGGCGAGGATCTCGAGGCCGCGGCGGCCGCGGTTGCGACGGAGCGTGTCCGAACTGTCGGCGATGTGCTGGAGCTCCTCGAGCACGAACTTCGGCACGACGAGCGTCCCGTAGATGAACCCGGATTCGACGATCTCCGCGATCCGGCCGTCGATGATCGCGCTCGTGTCGACAACGATGTGAGGATCGCCCGCGGCTGTGAGGGCTTCCGTGGACCGGGGCCGACGAACGAGCCCGATTGCCTCGGCCGCGAGTAGCAGGTCCTCGCGCTTGGCGACGGTCAGGCCGACCATCCCGAGGCCGAGGAACAGCGACACGCCCAGCGGCAGCCACGTTCCGAGGGGTCCCTCGATCGCCGACAGAGGCAGGCCGAGGAGCAGGCCCATGAGCAGGCCGAGCAGCAGACCGACGACGGCCGTCACGAACTCGGCGGTGGACAGCTGCTGGACCGCGCGGAACAGCCACGTGGCCGGAACGATCGTCAGGTACGGAAGGATCGCAAAGCCGACGACGAGCCAGGCGGCGATCCAGGCAATGAGCCAGATCCCGCCGCTCGGCGTTACCTCGATCCCACCGCCTTGCGTGACCACGAGCAGCCCGGCCGGCCTCGCCAGCCCGAGCCCCACGAGGCCGCCGAGCGCGATGCCGAGCAGGCGGATGTTGCGGATCACGATTTCCCTCGATCTACCACTCTCGGGACCGGCCGAGAACGACGCGGGGACCCGAGGCGGCGCGGCCGCCAGCCTAGCATCGTGCCGGAGCGCTCGCTACGCGTTCGGCGACCCCATCAAGCGTCTCCGAGATCGCCTCGCGCAACGATGCGACCGCGACGATCTCCATGCCGGCGACCTCGGGAAGCGAGGCGCCGTGCGCGGCGCGCGGGACGACGGCCCGTCGAAAGCCGAGTCGGGCCGCCTCGCGGAGACGCCGCTCGATGCCCGCGACGGGCCGCAGCTCGCCGAGCAGGCCCACCTCGCCGATCGCGACGGTTCGATCCCTGATCGGCCGATCGCGGAGAGACGAGCCAAGGGCGAGGGCGATCGGCAAGTCGAGGCCGGGCTCCCCGACCGACAGTCCGCCGGCGAGGTTGACGTAGACGTCGTGACTCGCGAGCCCGATCCCAGCCCGGCGCCCGAGGACCGCGATAAGAAGGGCGACGCGGTTTGGATCGACGCCGCTCGCCGTCCGCCGTGGCGACCCGACCAGCCCCGGCGCGACGAGCGCCTGGACCTCGACGAGGATCGGACGGCTGCCCTCGAGCGTCGGTGCGACGACGCTGCCGGGCGCCGGCTCGTCGTGCTCCGCCAGGAATGCGCGAGCCGGGTCGGTTACCTCGGACATGCCGGCCTCGCCCATCTCGAAGACCCCGACCTCCTCTGTCGATCCGAACCGGTTCTTCGAAGCGCGGACGAGTCGAAGCGATGCGTAGCGTTCGCCTTCCAGGGCGAGCACCGCGTCGACGAGATGCTCGAGCGTCTTCGGCCCCGCGAGCGAGCCGTCCTTCGTGACGTGTCCGACGAGAACGACCGCGATCCCCTCACCTTTCGCCAGCTCCATCAGGCGGAGCGCCGACTCGCGGACCTGGCCGACGCTCCCGGCCGGCCCCTCGAGCTCGCCGACGGTCGCCGTCTGAATGGAGTCAACGACAACGAGCTG
>JANMPL010000029.1:0-4530 GCA_031369845.1 Chloroflexota bacterium | reverse complement strand
GCCGGTGAACACGTCAACCAGCAGGGAGTTGAGCCGCCCGCTAACCGCCTCCGGCCCGTCGTCCTCAAGAGTCCGCTGCGCCTCGACGCCCAGGGCGCTCAGCTCTTCCATGACGGCGGGCAGGATTAGGACAGGGCTCGCCTTCATGCAGCGATCGACGTCCTCCCCCAGATGCTGAAAGGCGAGGTTGATGATCTCCGTGTCCCAGCCTCGGGTCGGGCTTCCCTCGGCGTACGCGACAAGAACCTTGCGCATGCCTGCGAATCCGGCGCGGACTACCTCCTTGTCGTTGCTGGTGATCCCCTGAACGGCCATGCCGCTCGCGATCTCGAGTCCGCGCCTCGCGACCGGCTTGAGCGCGGACTCCCGCTCGTACCGCTCGCGACTGGTGGCGATGTCGTGAAGCTCGCCGACGGTACGGGCGGTCAGCCGCTCTGCGAGGATGGTGGCGTCAAGGCTGTCGAGCATCCGCGGGAGCAGTGCCGCGGTGTAGACGCCGAGGGACGCCGCGACAGCCAGGGACGCATAGCCAGTCGAGACGGTAGGTCGTGCCAGAGCCGCAGCGACTATGGCGACTACACCGATGGCCAGCAGCCCAAGCACGAGCAGCCAGGCCCGCTCGCGCCGGAATTCGACGTACAGCACACGCGCATGCTTCTCCGCCGTGTGCTGGGCGACGATGAGGGTGACGGTCAGCCCGAGCGATAGCACGGTCGCAACGATGCCTGCGACGCCTATCAACGCGTCCTGCGCCATGGGCTCGGGCAGCGGTTGAACGACGAACAGCCAGCTGGCAATGGCGACGAGCACGAGCGCACCGACGCGCAGGACGAGCCGCGCGACGCGGACGCCGAGGGCCGCGGCCCACGACGCGAGCTTGTGGACGACGCGCAACATTTGATACCGAACGCGAGCCCTGAGAGCCGGCCTCAGCATTGATCAGCCTGAACCGTCGGAGGCGTCAGTCTTCTGTGTCTGAGCGATCCGCTTCCTGGCCTCTTCGCGCGGTCGCAGCGCGTCGGACATCCCCGCCGTCGGTGGGTTCGGGCGTTCCTTGCGTCGAGGCTTCTCGCGGCGGGCGTCCTCACGCGCCTGCATGCGCCCTGCGATGGTCGTCTCGTAACCCTGGTCGCCTGGCACGTAGTAGCGACGACCGACGAGCTCGTCCGGTAGGTATTGCTGCTCGACGTCGTCGCCCTCGAACTCGTGCGGGAAGCGATACCCGACGCCGATGCCGTGCGCCTTCATCCGTCGGTCGCCCGCGCTGCGCAGGTGGTTCGGGACCGGGAGCGAGCCCTTGCCGATGACGTCGGCCATCGCGGCGCCATAGGCTCGTCCGACCGAGTCCGACTTCGGTGATGACGCGACGTGGATCGTCGCCTGGGCGAGCGCGTACTGCGCCTCTGGCAGGCCGATCCAATCGAGCGCCTGGCCTGCCGCGACCGCGACCTGGAGCGCCCTCGGGTCGGCGTTGCCGACGTCTTCCGACGCGGCGATGATCAGGCGGCGAGCGATGAACTTGGGGTCCTCGCCGGCGGCGATCATCGCGGCGAGCCAGTAGAGCGCCGCGTCGGGGTCGTTGCCACGCAGGCTCTTGATGTACGCCGACACGGTGTCGTAGTGGCCGTCGCCCGCTCGGTCGTAGCCGAGGATCCGTTGCTGGGCGGCTGCCTCGACGTCCTCGAGCCGAGGCGCGACGCGGCCATTCTTGTCGCGGACGTCCTCGCCTTCGGCCAGGGCCACGGCGCCTTCGAGCACGTTGAGCGCCGCCCGGGCATCGCCACCCGCGAGCGAGACAAGATGCTCGAAGGCATCGTCGGCGAGAGAGACGCCGCCTTCGGGCCCGAAGGCTCCGGCCAGGCCGTTCTCCTCGTCGGCCAGCGCCCGCCGGACGACGGTCGCCACGTCGTCGTCAGAGAGCGGCTCCAATCGCCAGACGCGCATCCGCGAGAGGAGGGCCGCATTGACCTCGAAGTAGGGGTTCTCCGTCGTCGCCCCGACGAGCGTGATCGTCCCCTCCTCGACGTGTGGCAGGAGCGCGTCCTGCTGGGCCTTGTTGAACCGATGGATCTCATCGAGGAAGAGGACGGTCCGCTGCTGGTTCAGGGCCAGCCGATCCTGGGCCTCGGCGATCGTCGCCCGGACTTCGACAACCCCGGACATGACCGCCGACATCGTCGAGAAATGAGCGCCGATCTCGCCGGCGAGGAGTCGGGCGAGGCTGGTTTTGCCGGTTCCGGGCGGTCCCCAGAGGATGATCGAGGCCAAATGTCCCCGGGCCACGCTTCGCCGGAGCGGCCCGCGTTCACCGACGAGATGCTCCTGACCGACGAACTCGCCAAGGTTCCGTGGGCGCATCCGCGCCGCGAGCGGCTGCTGTTCTGGCGGTGGCTTGAAGAGCGGCTCCGGGCGGGCGCCGATCGGTCGGGCGGGGGAGCGCCGGGTGGGCATGTTGGGATGGTACGCGGGGACGCCCCGCGCGGTCCGGAGCGTGGCGCCGTGGGCCCGATTCTCGTCCCACGAGCACATGCGACGCGTTACGCATCGCTGAGGGCGGATTCCGGCCGATTCTTGCGATTCCTGCACGTGGGGCGAGCCAAACGTGCATTTCTGGGCCGAGAACGCGTCTCGCTCGTCGCACGTGCTCGCCCCACGAGAATCCGGGCGTTTGGGCGCCGGGTCCCGGGCCAGGGGCGCGGTCCGCGCTGACGCGCCCCGCGCTAGATCACGTGGGCGACGTTCACCAGGATGTGCAGGATCGCCAGGACGCCGAGCAGGCTGCCACCGACGACCGCGATCCGCCGCACGTCGCGCCTGACGTAGCCGTATTCCTCGGCGGCCCGAGTGGCCAGGGTTGTCGACGAGTAGACGGCTCCCTCGACCGGGCGCTTGCTGCTGCGCTCTCGATTGCGTCGGGCGTCTTCGGCAACCTTCTCCTCGGCGAGGATCGCGGCCTCGAGCTCAGCCGCGCGGAGTTCCTCCTCGCGCGTCACCGATCCCGCGGGACGCGCGGGTCGGGCACCCGCGGAACGGCCAGCGGTTCGCTGCATGGGCCGACGTTGGCCGGGTCGACCGCCGATGCGGGAGCGCTTCGCCATGTGGTTCGAGATGCCTCCGAGGGATAGCGGTGGGACCCGCGGAGGATAGCATCGGCCGCCATCGTGGTTCGTGGAGGATGGCACCTGCTAGACTCGGCTGACGGCCGACTGCCCGCTTCCGACGCCCGCCGGAGGACCGTCCGATCGATCTGAACGCTCTCGTCGCCCCGTATCTGGGCGCGATCGTCGTCGGCCTCGTCATTCTCGTTCTTCTCCTCCTCGTGATCGCGACCGTGCAGTCGCGGCGCCAGTCCCGCCTCCGCCGCCGTCTCGACGGGATTACACGCGGGGCAGAAGGCCGAAGCCTCGAGGCGATCCTCGACGCTCACCTCGACAAGGTCCTTGCGGTCGCTCGCGAGCTCGACGAGCTGTCGGCGCGCTCGGCGGTCCTCGAGGCCGAGGCGCGACGGGCGATCCAGCGGATCGGCCTCGTTCGGTTCAATCCGTTCGAGGAGACCGGCGGTAACCAGAGCTTCGCCCTTGCCCTCACCGACCGCTATGGCGACGGTTTCGTGGTCAGCAGCCTGCACGCACGGACAGGGACGCGGCTGTACGCGAAGGCGATCGTCGCCGGTCGGTCCGATTCGGCGCTCTCGGCGGAGGAGGCCGAGGCCCTTCGTCTCGCCCTCGCCGCGCCATCGGGCGGGGCTGCCGCGCGGGCCCGGGTCTCGGTCTGACAGGCAACCTGTCACGAGGAGCCGGCACGATGCCCGCATGGCCTCGAACGACAGCCCCACCGCCGGCACCGTGAGACGGACGCGGTCGCGGTCGCGCAGGGAGCCTGCGCCGCTCGACCAGCTCCCGGTCTGGGACGGCTTCGTCCCGGACGCGCCGGCGATCATCGACGGCGACCCGCCGGCCGGTCTCGATGCACTCCTCGGCGGTCTCAATCCGGAGCAGCTGAAGGCCGTTGCACACGGCGAGGGGCCGCTTCTCGTCGTGGCCGGTGCGGGCACCGGCAAGACCCAGGTGATCACGCGGCGGATCGCCTGGCTCATTGCGACGCGGCGGGCGAAGCCGTCGGAGATCCTCGCCCTCACGTTCACGGAAAAGGCCGCGGCGGAGATGCAGGTCAGGGTCGACCAGCTCGTGCCGTATGGCTACACGGATGCGGCGATCGGGACGTTCCACGCGTTCGGGGACCGGATCATCCGGGAATACGCCCTGGAGCTCGGCCTGCCGACCGATGTCCGGGTCCTGACCCGGGCGGAAGTGGTGATCTTCCTCCGGGAGCACCTCTTCGAATTCGACCTCGATCTTTACCGGCCGCTCGGCGACCCGACGAGGTTCCTCGGAGCGCTGGCGACGCTCTTCAGCCGCTGCAAGGACGAAGACATCTCGCCGTCGGCCTACCTCGAGCACGCAGAGACGCTGGCAGCGCGGGCGGTCGCCATGCCGGACGACGAGGCGGTCGCCGAGGAGGCGCGCCGCC
>JANMPL010000016.1:0-13932 GCA_031369845.1 Chloroflexota bacterium | reverse complement strand
CCAGGGCGAACCGGATCGGGCTCGCGAGTCTCGCGATCGGTGTCGCCGTCTGCATCTTGGCAGCGGTCATTCCGTTCGGCGCCTGAGGGAGGCTCGGCGATGGGCGGCCGCGCCTATCCCCTGCTGCCGGCTCCCCCATCTCGGCCAATCCGACTGGACGTGACGCTCGGCCACCCGCGATCCAGCTCTTTCAGCTCGCGTCGGTGGGACACTCTGTCCTGCATTCGAACCGCTGAGCTGTTTCTGCCCTGATCATGCTCGAATGACCGATCGCATCCTCGTCGCGGCGCTCGTGCTCGCGGTCGTTGTGGCCGCGTGCACAGGATCGACGGGGTCGACCGTGTCGACCAACCCTACCGTGGTTCCGTCGGCGGCCGCGTCGTCGGACGCGTTACGTCTCGTGATCCTCGGTGACTCCATCGCCGTGCCGGAGGTCGGATGCGGCGCGTGCATCGGCTTCGACGAGCAGTACGCCGCGTACCTGGAGACGCAGACGAGTCGCGCCGTCGACCTGCACAACGAGGCGCGGCCCGGGGATCGGATCGAGTCGTTGCAGTCCTTGCTCGACACGAACGCGGCCGTACAGGCCGAGATCGCCAAGGCCGACATCGTCGTGGTTTCGATCGGCTACAACAACGGCCCGCCGTGGGATCCAGAAGACCCGTGTCACGTTCAGGAGGTGGCAAAAGACGCTGACCTTATCCCGGCGATCCTTGCCATGACCCCGGAATGCGTCACCGACACGATCGCGAAGTACCGCGGCGAGCTCGACGCGGTCTACGGACGGATCGAGGAGTTGGCCGCCGGCCGTCCGCAAGTCCGCATCACGTTCGGCGTCTTCGACAACATTCGGGACAACCCCGGTGGTGATGGCACGCTGCCGGAGGTAACGCCCGAGGACATACAGCCGGCGCTCGAGCTGTTCGTGTCGATTTTCGACCGATGGAATGCCATGGACTGCGAGGTGGCGACGGCCCACGGCTTCGTGTGCGCCGATCTGCGCCATGCGTTCAATGGTCCCGACGGCAACGGCTCGGTCGGGCCCTACACGGCCCCGGATTGGGTCCACCCGAACGAAGCCGGTCAGGCGGTCATGGCGAAGTTGCTGGAGGGCGTCGACGTCACTGCGGTAACGGGACGGTAGCGACCAGACTCGGGTTGTGATGCGACCTGGGCCCTCGTGGGTAGGACGCCGCTGAGCAAACGATCTACGGCATCCCGGACCAACGTCCGACATGTCCGTGACGGCCGTCAGTCACCGATCTGGATCGTCAGCTTCGCGCCACGGGGGAATTGGATCGATTCGAACGTGCGAAGCATCGCCTCGAGCGACCAGCCCACTGTCACGGGTCCGTAGTCTCCGCCCTTGGCGACTCGCGAGAATTCGTATGTGTAGTCCGTCACGCACGGTGCGTGGCCATTGCAGGCATTGAACGGGAAGAACGCCTGGGTCAGCGCATCCGCGTTGACAGTCAAGACCGGATTCATGCCGCGATCCGCGATCTGACTGCCCGGCTGCACGAGGATGCTGATCAACGGAGCCGGTCCCGTTCCGGTACCCGTTGCCGACCCCTTGATCAGGCCGTGACCGGGCATCGGGACGTTGGCGAGCTCCGCTGGCCAGGCCTCGCCATTTAGCTCGAACCTCACGTGACGGGTGACGACGTCCCCGTCGCGAGCAAGGACGATGTCGGTGCCCGTCGCACGGTCCTCGAGCGCGTCGGCGCCCGCCCTCACCTCGAGGCTGCGGAGCTGCTCGATGCCGACCTCCGCGCCCTTCGGCGCAGCGGGCCGACCTGGCCATGCCGTTCCGGCTTTCACCGTCCAACTGACCTGGTGTTCGACGAGCGGCTCCCAATCCCAGAAGGCTAGGACGATTCGGAGGTCCACCGCGCACGGCGCCAGCGCCTCGCAGCCGATCCATGGATCGACCTCGAGCGGCGGACCGGCCAGGTCGCTGGCCGGGATGTCGAAGCGCTCGACGATGGCCTCGCCGTTTTCAACTCGCAGGATACGGACAAAGGCATTGATGTAGGCACGTGGGTTGGCCGCCTTGGGAGCCGAAGTGTCGACGTTCAGGTAGCCGATCGACCCCGCCCCCGCCGGATCCGCCGCGGCCGCGTTGCGAGATAGGCGAATGTCGCGCACAACGACGGGCGCCTTGATGGTCAGGACGCTTGTCTCCTCGGCGAGCATCGCTTCCGCGCGGGGCGCGAACGGATCCAACTCCGAAGGCGGGGGTAAGGGCGATGCCTCAGTGTTCCTGATGCTCTCGAGGGCGGCAAGGCAGAGTTCATCGTATTGCTCGAGCTTCTCGACGAACGTTGGATCCCACGTTCCCGCGTCATACATGTCGAGCTGAGCCTTGAACTCCTCATCGGTCACAAGGCCTCGGTTCTTCGCCTCGAACAGCACGAGGATTCCCTCGTCCGCGCAGAGCATGAGGCTCTGGTCGGCGTATTCCGCCGCGGTCAGGGTCGTGAGCTCAACCGCAGCTCCGGCCGGAACGACGGCGTCGTCGAAATACCGGACGCGGGCCTCGATCCACCAGCGCAGCGGGACGACGTCGCCGGGGCTTTGGGCGCCCAGCGTCGCGTCGACGGGAATGGAGCAGGGGAGATCCGCTGGGCAGCCAGGAATCGGCTGGAGGCTGACACTGAACGGCAGCTGTTCGGGGGCGAAGACCACAAATTGCTGACCATTGGGCGTGTTCCCGACGGGGTGTTCCACGAACAGGCTGAGCTGGCCGGCAGCGATGTCGGGCGCCGCGTCGTCCGCCGCTTCGACGTGCAGGATGAGCTCGGGAACCACGGGCCAGACCGGCTGAGCCGGAAGGGCGTCGCCGTTGAACGTGACGACCGCGTGGACCTCGGATCCCCGCCGGTCTGGTCCGCCTATCTCTGCGTCCTGAACTTCAGTGCTCCCGTGGACTTCTGGCGGGTGATCGAGGAGCAGAACGTCGTCGACGGGATCGATCTTCAAGGTGATGCCTTCCGGCATCTTCTCGACACCCCTGGCTGTCAGCTCGCCCCGAGCATGGAAGGACACAGTGGTTGTATCGGTGACCTGCTCATCGGCGAGCTCCACGATCACCCGATACGTTCTGGCGCACGGGAGCTGGGGGCAGCTCGATCTCTCGGGGTACCCCCGGTTGAAGGCGAAGAACGCCGTCTCGGGCTGCGTCCCGCCCGGCTTGGCCAGCTCCACCAGCTGAGGGTTGCCGGGCTGGTCTGGAAGGATCGTGAGACGGATTCCTCCGTCCTTCACACCAGACGCGTCGATCGTGGCCGCGAGTACGGCCTGCAGGTCCGCCGGCTGGTCCACGGCGGTGAATAGCACGGACAGGCGCCGGACCGCGACCGGCGTGGCAGGACTGAGCTCGAAGGTGTCTTCGTATTCGATCGTCTGGGTGGCCACTGGCTGGGGCGGCGGAGTCGTGGCGATCGAGATGGAGGCGGCGACGAGGACGGCCAGAAGGGCGCCACCACGCCGCCACGGGACTCTCATGCGGTGAGCTTAGTCGGTGGCCGCTGTCTGCCCTGCGGCGGAGGATTGAACTTGCCAACGCCGGGCCGGGCCGCGGCCGACGCTCGCATCAACAGCAAGTTCGCGCGCACCGACGTGCCGCGACTGAAGGCGATGCTCGTCGAGCAGGTATGCGCGGCGACGGGCGGTCCCGACAAGTACACGGGCCGCGGGATGCGCGACACACACCACGGGATGGGGGTCAGCGCGGGCGAATTCGACGCGCTGGTGGCTGATCTCGTCGCGACCCTGAACCAATTCAACGTGCCTCAGGCTGAGCAGCAGGAGCTTCTCGGCATCCCTCGGGCCGCTCCGAGGCGACATCGTCGAAGTCGAATCCCCGACGACCGGCACACCGCTCCCTGACAGTTACAAGCCTGCGCCGCCGCTCGCGCGCGTCTGAGGGTCGCTGAAAGCGGCGAGTCAGACGGGGATCTGGCGCTCTAGCAGCCGGTTCGCCGCGTCCCGCGCGGCGAGCGCGGGCGCAACGGCATTGTGGAAGTAGTCATGCGCGGCCGTAAGGATTCGGTCGCGAGCGGACTGACGAGTCATCGTCCGCCTGGGGCGCAGGACGCCTCCTGTCAACGCCAGGGCGTGGGCGTCGAGGACTCCGGCGATCACCGTGGAAGAGTGCTGCTCGAGCTCGAACGCGCACACGACGACATCGCGCCGTGAGCGCAGCAGGTCGTCGAGCTGAGACTCGAATTGAACGAGCTCATCGCCATCCAGGGCTATCTGTACGGCAGGCCGTCGACATTCGCGCAGCCTTCGGGTCCGAAGAATCGTTCCTAGCCTTCCGCGCTGAGCAGCTCCGCGCCCCTCCGTCCTAATCTCCCTCTCATCTGGCAGGCTCTAGCGTGCGCTGAACGAGCACGAGGGAGTGGGATCGGTGAGAGTCCTGGTAGTGGAAGACGAGGTGAAGATGGCCGGGCTCCTCAAGCGAGGGCTTGAGGAGGAGGGCTACGCCGTTGACGTCGCGCGTACCGGTTCGGACGCCGTGTGGGCCGGAAGCGAGACCCCGTATGACGCGGTCGTCCTCGACGTCATGCTGCCCGATCTGGACGGCTTCGAGGTGTGTCGCCAGCTTCGGGCCGGCGGTCACTGGGCGCCGGTTCTCATGCTCACAGCGCGGCAGGCCGTCGCCGATCGCGTCGCCGGGCTCGATGCCGGCGCCGACGACTACCTGACGAAGCCGTTCTCATTCAGTGAGCTCTTCGCTCGCCTGCGAGCGCTGATCCGGCGTGGCGTGGGCGAACGACCGGCGGTTCTGCGGACCGGCGACCTCACGCTCGATCCGGCGTCCCGGAAGGTGGTGCGCGGCGACGCCGTGGTCGACCTGACAGCGAAAGAGTTCGCCCTGCTCGAGTACTTCATGAGCCGTGCCGGCGAGGTCCTGACCCGATCGCGGATCCTCGAGCACGTCTGGGACTTCGGCTATGACGGCGATTCCAACGTCGTCGACGTGTATGTCCGCTACCTCCGGGAGAAGATCGACCGGCCCTTCCGGAGGGACTCGATCGAGACGATCCGGGGTAGTGGCTATCGGCTTCGGGACGTCCCGGATGGCCCTGCCGATCCGCGCTAGGCTCGCCCTCGTCTGCGGGGCCCTCGTCGGTGGGCTTGTGTTCGGGCTGGCGGCGATCGTCTACCTGCGCCTTGAGGCCGACCTGCGGGCAGCCGCCGATGACGCACTTCTTGCTCGCGCTAATGTCGTTGCCGAGGAGCCGTCGGAGGGGTCGGATCTCGTCGTTGGCCCAACGGACGCCGGCGACGTATTCGCCCAGGTACTGACGCCCGCGGGAACCGTCGTAGCGACGACGCCGGGCCTCGCGCCCGGACCCGTCGTAGCGGCGACGGAGCTCGAAGGGCTCGACCAACCGCGATACCTCGACGCTGTAGTGGCGACGGTCGATGAACCGGTGTTGGCCCGAATCCTCGAGCTGCCCGCCACCGACGGTCGCGTCGTCGTCGTCGGCGTCGCGTTCGACGATCAGCGCGAGGCCCTGAATCGCCTCCTGTTCCTGTTCGCGGTGGCCGGGCCCGTCGTGGTCGTCCTGGCAGGCGCCGTCGGTTGGCTTGTCGCCGGCGCTGCCCTCCGGCCCGTGGAGCGCATGCGCGTCGAATCTGAAGCTGTCTCGGGCTCCGAGCCGGGCCGCCGTCTGGCTGTACCGCCACGACGAGATGAGCTGGCGGCGCTCGGTGGCAGCCTGAACCGGATGCTCGACCGCCTCGAGGCTGCCGTCGAGCGCGAGCGCCGGTTCGTGGCCGACGCGAGCCACGAGCTACGGACGCCGCTCGCGAACCTCAAGGCCGAGCTGGATCTTGCCCTGCTACGTGCCCGATCTCCGTCGGAGCTGGTCGACGCCGTGCGAAGTGCCAGCGAGGAGACCGATCGCCTGAGCCGCCTGGCGGATGACCTGCTCCTGCTCGCCAGCGCCGACGGCGGTCGCCTCCCGATGCGTCGCGAGGACATCGACGTCGCCGGCCTCATTCGGGAGACGGTCGAGAGCTCGTCAGGCAGGGCTTCGTCGCTCGGTGTCACGCTGATAGCCTCGGGCGAGGACGGCGTCCGCGCCCGACTGGACGCCGACCGAATTCGGCAGGCGGTCGGGAATCTCATCAACAACGCCCTGCGCCAGACACCGACAGGTGGACGGGTGACGGTGGAGGCGTCCAGCACGTCCACGATGCTCTCGATTGTCGTGGCGGATACGGGCAGAGGCTTCCCGCCATCGTTTCTGCCTCATGCCTTCGACGCCTTCACCCGAGCCGATGCGGCACGGGCGCGACCGACCGGTGGCGCCGGTCTCGGCCTGGCCATCGTCCGCTCAGTCGCCGAGGCTCATGGCGGAACCGTCGAGGCGCGCAACCGCGAGGAAGGCGGAGCGATCGTGGTGATGCGCATCCCGCAGTAGGGCCCGCCTCTCTCATCTCGCGCTCACGGTCCTCTCACTGACCACTTGGCATGCTCGCCCTCCACAGGAAATAACCGGAGGCGATGCCATGAGCCTGCAGTCTTCCCCCAGCCGCTCCTCCGGGCGACCTTCGCACGCGATCCGTTTGTCGCTGGTCGCCGTCGTCGCAACCCTCGGCCTGCTGTCGGGATCATCTGTGCTCGCGGTCAATGGCGGCGCATGTGCCGCCGACTACGACCCGGTCGTCGTCCCGACGGACTTCTCGGGCGCTCGCGGCCGACCGAACCCGATCGACAACGCCTACTTCCCGCTTCGGCCGGGCACGGTCTACGTCTACGAGGGCACGGTGGACGGTGAAGCCCAGCGTGACGTGTTTACGGTCACTCGCGAGCGCAAGACGATCATCGGCGTCTCGACGGTCGTCGTCCGCGACACCGTATTCGTCGCCGGGATCCTTGCCGAGGACACGTTCGATTGGTTCGCCCAGGACGATGCCGGAAACGTCTGGTATTTCGGCGAGGACACGAAGGAATACGACGCCCAGGGCAACGTCATCAGTACCGCTGGCTCCTGGGAAGCGGGCGTCGCCAAGGCTCTGCCCGGGATCGTCATGCAGGCCCGGCCTGGCGCCGGCGACACGTACCGGCAGGAGTTTGCGGCCGGCGACGCCGAGGACATGGCGACGGTGCTGAGCCGGTCGAGGCACGTGTCCGTGCCTTACGGCTCATTCGAAAACGTGGTTGAGACCAAGGAATTCTCTTGCCTCGAGCCGGGGATCGCTCACAAGTACTACGCGCCCGGCGTCGGGGCGGTCCTGACTGTCGCCGGGAGTGGCGGAGACGAAGTGCTCGAGCTCGTCAGCGTTTCAAAGGGAGGCTAGGAACGGTGTCTGCGCGACGTTCATTGGCGACGAGGGCCTTCGTATCCGTCCTCGTGGTCGCGCTTCTGACGGCTGCCTGCGGCGACAACGTGTCGCCCAGTCAGCGCCCAGCGTCGGCCAGCCCGAACTCCAAGTCCAACCCTCCATCGACCAGTGAAGCCAGCGGCTCGCCGACGACAGCGAGTCCGCAGGCCGTCCGCATGATCGAACAGCCGCCGCTGCCATCCGACGTTCCGCTCGCCCCCGACAGCGCTCGGGTGGACCTCACCATGCCGACGTTCTCGAACCCTACCCAGATCACCAACCCCCTGTTCCCGGTCTCCCGGCAGGAGTCGGTCCTGATGCTGGGCCACGTGGACGACAAACCGTTCCGGACCGAGGTCACGCTCCTGCCGTATACCCGGATCGTCGTGTGGGAAGGGCAGCAGGTCGAGACCTTGGTCTCCCAGTATCTCGCGTACCTCGATGGGCGAATCCAGGAGATCGCCTTCGATCTCTACGCCCAGGCCGACGACGGATCTGTGTGGTACTTCGGCGAGGACGTGTCCGACTTCGAGGATGGCGCGATCGTGACGAAAGAGGGCACGTGGCTCGCCGGGAAGGATGCTCCGGCGGCAATGATCATGGTGTCGGACCCGAAGATCGGCGACGTGTTCAGGACCGAGAACAGCCCGGGGTTTGCGTTCGAAGAAGTCACCGTCAAGGCCGTCGATCAGACGCTCGAGGGTCCGCTCGGCGCCGTCCAGGGAGGGATCGTGATGAGCGAGCTCCATATGGACGGGGCGATCGAGGACAAGACCTTCGCACCCGGTTACGGCGAGTTCCTCACGACCGGCGGCGGGGATGTCGAGGCCCTGGCGCTCGCGGTACCCACCGACGCAGCCGGCGGACCGATCCCGGCCGACCTCGCCAGCCTCGATGCCGCGGCGACCGCGGCGTTCGAGGCGACCGCCTCCAAGGACTGGAAAGCGGCCTCCTCCGAGGTCGACAAGATGGCGACGGCGTGGAAGGCCTACCAGGCCGGTGGCGTCCCAAAGTTGATCGCGCCGCTGTTGACCGAATCCCTGGATGCTCTCCGCCGCGCCGTCGCCGCACGTGACGTGACCCTGACGCGGCAAACGGCAATCGAGGCCGCCCGCTCGGTGCTGGACCTCGAGCTCCGTTATCGACCGGCGACCGAGATTGACCTCGCCCGCTTCGATCTGTGGGCGGCCCAGGTCCAGATCGACGCTGCTGCGGAGGGCGCTGGTAGCGTCGGCGGCGATGCCTTCACCCTCGTTTACCTCCGAGACCGGATCCTTCGATCAATGGACGCTGCTCAGCTCACGCGCATCAACACGCAGCTCCTTGCCCTGCAGGTCGCGGCGATCGACGAGGACTTCTCGGCGGCAACCGACGCGGCCGCTGAGCTCCAAAAGATCGTGGCGGGACTCCAGCACTAAGCCGCCTCACATGACCAAATGCCGGGCGTCGTGGTACCTACAGCCGAGGTCAGGCCGGAACCTCTCGGCGCCTGAACCGCTCATCTCTAGTGAAGGGCACCCGCAACGGGTCCCCCACAGAGGTGTACAAACTCATGACGAGGATCCATCGACTCGCGCGCAGCCTCGGAGTCGCGATCGTCGCGCTTCTGCTGATCGTCGGTGTTGCGTTCGCACGCGGCATCGCCTTCCGATCACCCACCGCCGGTCCGACGATCGTTCCAGCCGCGGGCACCGACACGGGCCAGCAGGTTGATGTCGAGGACCAGGTCGAGGTCGATGAGCCCGCCGAAGATGCGGACGACGGTGCCCTTGCCGACATCGAGGATCCCGCCGAGGACGCCGACGACGGCGACCAGGCGGACGTTGAGGATCCAGTCGAGGACGCTGACGACGGCGACAAGGACAACGCCCAGGACGAAGCCGAGGATGCCGACGACGGTGACTCCGGCGATGCCGATGACGCTGCTGAGGATGCCGACGACGGTGACTCCGGCGACACCGAGGACCCGGCCGAGGACAACGACGACGGCGAGCAGGACGACTAAGTCCGAGCCGAACGGGGACGAATGGCTGCAAGCCCTTGCCTACCCTGGGGGGTGACTCCCATGGGTAGGCTTGGGACAATGGCCACGCAGCCGGAGTCCGTCCCGAGAGGCCAAGCCAGATCGATCGTGATCGAGCATCTGCAAGAGGACCGCCAGCTTGTCGACGCCGTCATCGCCGGCGATCACGAGGCGTTCCGCGCCTTGATCGACCGCGAATCCCAGTCGGTGATTGCCATTTGTCATCGGATGCTGGGCGATCCCGTCGAGGCCCAGGATGCTGCGCAGGACGCGTTCCTCCAGGCCTACCGAGCGCTCGCGACGTTCAGGGGTGACGGACCGTTCGGGGCGTGGCTCCGGCGGATAGCGATTCGAGCGGCGGCGGCGCGGCAGTCCGTCCGCCGCGAGGCAGTGCGGCTTGACGCAGAGGCGCTGGATCCGCGAGCGGCGGCGCTCGAGTCCGGGGACGACCCGGAGGCGGCGGCGATGGACGTGGAGCAGCGCGCCATCGTTCTCGACGCGGTGGACACGCTCCCCGACGCGCAGCGCGATGTGATTCTGCTCCGCTTCTTTGGGGACCTGTCCCTCCTCGAGATCGCCCAGGTCACGAGCCATCCAATCGGGACCGTCAAGTCCCGCCTGCACCGTGGCATGGCCGCCCTCCGCGATCAGCTCGAGCCGAGGTCCGTGCCATGAGCGGGGCACCCGAGGCTCTCGACCGGACACCCCTCCCCCTCGCCCCCGATGCGTTCGCCGAGCGCGTGATGGTCGCGATCCGTCGCGAGGCGCCACCAACACCGACTCGAACATTCGTGTCCGCGCTGCGGGCCCGGTCGACGCGCGACGCCGGCTCGGCACTCTGGGCGGCCTGGCATCTCGGAACCGTCCGCGGATGGAGCATCGCGCCAGGCGTTCGGGCGCGGTCGATTGCTCTAGTGCTCGCCGTGGCGTGCGCGCTCGGGACTGGCTCGCTCGCAACAGCCGCGGCAGTTCGCGTCGCAGTTCAGCCGGTCGTCGAGCTCCTCCAGTCGCGCGTCGATGAGCATGGCCCGGTCGAGAACAATCCCTCGGGTATTGACGAGCAAGGCCCGGCCGAGCAGAAACCGGCGGCTGAGGACAAGCAGCACGACAGCGACGCAATCGACAAGGGCCAATCGGACGGGACCAAGCCTGGTAACGGCGCCGGTGCGAATCAACCGACAGGCGGCGACACGGACAAGGACGAGTCGGGGACCGACGAGGCAGACTCGGACGACGCCGACACAGACGAGCCCGGCATGGACGAGGACACCGACGCGGAAGCAGGCGGCGATCAACCCGATACCGATGACGGGACAGGCGAGACGGCCGACGACGGCCAGTCCGACACGGACGAGCCAGAGGCGACCGACGAGGCCGGGGATACCGGGGATACCGGGGACGCCGAGGAATCCGAGGACCCATCCGCCAGCGACGAGCCCGACGTCGACCAGCCCGGCGCCGGTGACGACACGGAAGGCGGCGGGGAGACCGACAGCGGCGAGGGGATCGAACAGGCCCCCTGAGCTACCGGGTCGTCAGTCTCTCGGTCGACCGCCAACGGCCTCGGAACCAGGAGCGTGCGATGATCGTCGCTGCGCCATGAAACGCCTGAACCCCCTCCTCGCCCTCGCCACCATCGCCATCATCGCAATCGGCTGCGCCGGCGGCGCCGCATCCACCACTCCACCCAGTCCGAGTCCGAGCCCCTCCTCAATCACCATTACCACCCCCGAGCAGGCCGCCGCCCGCGTCGCCGAGGTCGTGCCGAGCTTCGCAGGCATCGCACCGAAGAAGGCGGACACGATCGGCGGCTGCTGTTTCTGGGAGGCGGTCGATACGCCCGACGGATTCGAGGTCACATTCGACGTCGGCTGGGGCGATTGCCAGGCCGGCTGCATCGATCGCCACCGCTGGGTCTACAGAGTCATCCGGGACGGCACAGTCAGTCTGCTCAACGAGAGCGGACCTCCGGTTCCATCGGGCGTTCCGGGCCCCGGCGGTGGCAGCACCGGCGGGATCCTGCCGGGCGGTTCGGGCATCCAGGGTCGAGTGCTTGCGGGGCCCACGTGCCCTGTCGTCACAGTCAACGATCCATCCTGCAATGACCGTCCCGTGGCAGGCGCGACCATCGTCGTCCTCGATGCGCGCGGCACAGAGATCGCCCGACTCGTGACCGACGTGAACGGCAACTACGCGGTCACCCTTCCGTCGGGGCAGTACACGATCGAGCCACAGCCCGTCGAGGGGTTCATGCGTGTCGCCGACCCCATCCCGGTCACCGTAGGCGACGGCGTTGCCAGCGTCGACATCGCCTTCGACACTGGCATCCGCTGATCACAGTCCGCCGACAACAGAATGAGCCGCGTCCCAGACGGGACGCGGCTCAATGAGTTCGGCTGAGCCCGACGGACGGTCGGCGCCTGATTGGCTGCCGCGCCTGACCCAACGAATGGGATGGACGATGAAGTGGCGAACCGCCTCCGGTCAGTCGACCAAGTGCAGAACGTAGACGCCCGTGAGGAGCGCTGCGTCGCCGCCGGTCGGCGAGACAACAAGCTGGCTCGCGTTGACTGGTGAGACGAAGTAGCCGCGGATCACCTTCTCGCTTCTGCCTTCAACGGACAGCAGCTTGAAGTAGGCCCAGCCGACCATCTCGCCCGCGTCGTTCACGATCGGCACCGGGAAGACCCCGCCGGTATGTGAGCCTAGGGCGGTGAACAGCGTCGTGTGATTGCCGGCGTTGAGGGGCCCGATGTCGTCGTTCAGGTAAATGACATCGGACTCACCGCCGCCGTCGATGAGATCGCGGACCCCGTTCGAGTTGGCGTTGCACGGGTTGCCGCTGGCCTGGCAGAAGATCGTCCAGTTGAACTGGGTGGCATCCTGCGGCACGTCCTGGTTTCCGCGGCCGGGCAGCTGGTAAACCTCAGGAGAGCACGGTCCGGCCGTCTCGTCGCAGATCGCGCCCGGAAATGCTTCCGCGTTGAAGAGCAGCGGCATCGCTCCGATGGCACCGTTCGGCTTCTCACTGGTTTCGGCGGCCGCGGTGACGGACACGTCCCAGGTCGACATCCCGATGAGCGACGCGAAGTTGTTGCGATGGGCATCCGTCAGGTTTGCCCGAACGATCGCCCCCGACGGGTTGCCGGAGATGCGGATTTCGACAGTGGCGTTGTCGACGCCCTGCGTGTAGCCGTTGGCCGTGGCGATCAACCGGGCCGCTGCGTCGGCGGCGGCGGACTTCGTGGCGACATCGCCTTCGGTATTGAGGTAGGCCGTCGCGCCGGCCATCGAGGAAAGGTCCGCGACGCCCTGCTCCGCACGACGCTGAGCGTACGCCGCTCCACCGTCGAGGACGAGGCCCAACATCCCGACGATCACGAGGATCGCCAGCGTGAACATGATCAGGATCTGGCCGCGCTCGCCGCGGTGCGCGAGGTCTTGGCGAAGCATGGCGCGGGACTCCTTCTTCATGGGATCTGCATCCGGCTCGTCGACTCGAATGTGTGCGAGCCGAACGCGCTGACGAGGGGGGTGATGGGTTCGAACGGAGCGGTCACGTGGACCTTGATGAAGTGGATCTTCGGAAGGCATTGGCCGACGACCGGCCGGTCGAACTCGTCGACGCAGGTGATGTCCCTGGCCGGGTTGATGACCAGCCCCGGGATGAGGTTGCGCTGGGTTGCGATGACGGCCGTCGTGTCGGCGCTGAAGCCGAGCCCCGAGCCCTCGTCGCGGTGGACGATCGTCACCCGGCTGATCTCGCGGGCGGCTTCGGACGTGCCGTTCATCATGTAGATGCCGCGTCCGAGATCGAAGATCGCCATCAGCAGGATGAGGAACGGGATGACAGCCAGGGAGAACTCGACGAGGGCCTGGCCGCGGTGGGCGGACCGGACGAGTCGGTTCATAGGTCGAAGCAGGGTGTGCACGGCGCTCCTCATCAGTTGGGCCGGTAGTGGAGCGTGATCAGCGTCGTGAGCGCGATGCACTGCGTGTGATCCGGGTTCTGGGCCTGGATCTTGTTCTTCTGCCCGGTCGTCAGGTCATTGAAGGTGGAGACATTTCTGAAGCCGGCGGCCGCGAGATTGATCTGGGCTGTGCTCGGGGCCTGCCCGATGACGTTCGGCGGATAGGCGCAGGCAGGCGTCGGCGCGGGCGTCGGGGTCGGGGTCGGGGTCGCTGCGGGTCGCGGGGTCGGCGTGGGGGCCGCGGTTACGACGACGTAGCCCACCTTGACCTCGTTGTCGACGCCCGACAGGTTGACCACCGTCAGCGAGACCGTGTATGTACCCGCGGAGCTGTACTGGTGGACCGGATTCGGGTCGACCGAGTCGACGATGCCGTTGCCGTCGAAGTCCCACTGGAACCCGGTTGGGTTGCCGGTCGAAGCGCTCGAGTCGAAATCGACGACGAGCCCCGGCGCGCCCGACCTTGGAGTGCCGACGAACTGGGCGACCGGCGGAGGCGGCGGCGTCGCCGTCTCGGGATCCGGCAGATACTCGATCTGGGCGACGGCCCTTGAGCTGAGATCGAGATCCTGCCCACCAAAGACGACCGAGAGC
>JANMPL010000589.1:0-6431 GCA_031369845.1 Chloroflexota bacterium | reverse complement strand
CCGACGAACACCACGACCACGACCACGACCACCACGAGCACTCGTACCAGGCCGCGATCGGCGGCTACCGCGCGGAAAAGGACGAGTTCTTCAAGACCTCGCCGCACAGCCCGATCCCCGAAGAGGAACGGGCGGCCTTCGATGGGCTGCCCTATTACCCCATCAACGAGGACCTCGTCGTCGAAGGTCTACGGCTGGAGCCGTATGCGGGCAGCGAGCCGTCGAGCTTCGAGATCCCGACGTCGGACGGCAAGCTGCGGCCGGCTACGCGCGCCGGGACGTTCAGCTTCGATCTCGTCGGGGGCCCGCGACGCTTGACCGCCTATCAATTCGCCAGCGGCGGTGGCGACTCGCTCTTCGTCCCCTTCCTTGACGACACGAGCGGCCGCGAGACATACGGGGCGGGGAGATATCTCGACCTCGAGCCGGACGACGACGGCACGTACGCGATCGACTTCAACCTCGCCTACCACCCGTCGTGCGTCTACGCCCCGAAATATTCGTGCCCCCTCACGCCGGCCGAGAACCGCCTCGCCACGAGGATCGAGGCGGGCGAGCGACTGCCGGATGGCGACGCCGGACATTGAGCCCGCGATCGCGCATCGTCGGCCCGGTACCATCGACGTCGCGGCAACAGCGCGTCCCTGTGGCGCTCCTCGCGATCGCGTTCACCATCGTGGGAGCGGCTTGCGGCCCCGACACAGACCAGCAAACGGCCGCGGTGGCGTGTCCGACAGCCCTCATCCGGGGGACGCTCGAGGTCCTGGGAACCGACATCGGCCTGTTTGACATCGACTCCCGCCATCTCGGCGTCGAGTGGCCCGACGGCTACACCACCCGCGAAGTCGGCGGTCGGCTTTCCGTGGTCGACCCGGCCGGCGGCGTCGTTGCCCGTGCCGGCGACTCAGTCGAGATCCCAGGCGGCGAGCTTCGTGTCGGCGAGTGGCATGCCTGCGGCGACCCGATCCTCCGCCGGATCGTGTTGCCCTGATCCCACGCCCGTGCGACGCGGTCAGCGAGCGACGGCTAGGGCTTCCGCCATCGCCTTGAGATGAGCCGGCGTGCTCCCACAACAAGCCCCGATGATTCGGGCGCCCGCCGCCTGGAAATCGAGCCCGGCCTGAGCCATCGTTGCCGGATCGGCCCGGTAGACCGCCCGCATGTCGACCAGCTCCGGCATGCCGGCATTCGACTTCGCGACGAGCGTCACGTCCGGGGCGACCGCCCGCATCCGCTCGATCACCGGCAGCAGCTCGTCGGGGCCGTTGCCGCAATTGCCGCCGATCGCGTCGGCGCCCCACGCCGCGAGCGACGCGACCGCCTGCTCGGGTGAGACGCCCATCATCGTGTGGCCGCGGGTGTCGAACGTCATCGTCGCAATGATCGGAATGCCCGCGGATGCCTGCCGGGCGCCCTGGATCGCGGCCCGGATCTCCGAGAGATGCGACATGGTCTCGATCCAGATGACGTCGACGCCGCCGGCGATGAGCGCGGCGGCCTGCTCGGCGAAGACCTCGACGGCCTCTTCGTCCGACAGCGTCCCAAGCGGCGCCATGATCTCGCCGGTCGGACCGATGTCACCGGCGACGAGTGCGCGGCCGCCGGCCGCGTCGACCTCGGCGCGGAGCAGGATCGCCGCCGTGCGGTTCAACTCGGCGACGCGCTCGTGGAGGCCGTGGAGCCGCAGCCGTAATCGGTTGCCGCCGAACGTGTTCGTCATGACGATCCGCGAGCCGGCCTCGAGATAGCCGCGGTGGATCCGGCGGACGACTTCCGGTTGGCTGACGTTCCAGACCTCCGGGGGATCGCCGAACTGGAGGCCTGAGGCGAAGAGCATCGTTCCCATCGCCCCGTCGGCGAGGATCGGTCCGCCTTCGTCGAGGAGCGCGCGCCAACGCTCGCTTGCGGCGCCGCCGTCGGCTGCGCGGCGGGTCGCTGCGTCCGGGAAGGCGCCCGTGTCCACGCCCACCGCGGCGTCGACGCCGCCATCGCCGCCGGTCGGCCGGGGTCTGGCTCGATGAGGTCGCGTCATGGGTCGGTGATCCTATCAGCGAAGGACCGCGGCCGCGGAGTCGGCGGCATGTGCCCGGGCGGGGCCTTGATGCACCACCTAGTGGGGGATCAGCGTCGGGACTTTCCACCTATTGGGACGTGGTCCACCTGTACCTACGCTCGCTTCCTACCGGGACGCTCAACCCGAGGTGGATGGAACATGTTCGGCTCACAGCCGCGGACGCGCCGGCCGCTGCTGCTCATCCTCGTCTTTGGCGTGTTCCTCGGGATCATCGGGATCACCGCGACTGCCCAGTCGGTCATGGTCTCGCTGCACTTCTCGACGGGCACGCTGAACACGGTCGTTGCGAGCGATTCCGCCACCGTGCGCGCCATCCTCAACGATTCTGTCGAGCTCCACTACCTCGATCCGACGGTCGGGCCAACCGAGAGCGAGCGAACCGCGCTCGAGGCGCAGCTGGCGGCGCTGACCCGGCCAGGCGAGATTCTGCGCGTCGAGTTGCGCCGCCTGGACGGGACGATCGTTGCGGCGAGCGGACCCGGGCTGGCCGGCATCGCGATGAACGCCGCCTCTGTGACCCTCGGTCCATCTGGCCAGCCAAGCGTGGCGATCGTGCCGCTCGCAGAGGCAGGCGCGGGACCTGGTGAGCTCGGTTCGCCCAAGATCCTCCGCGAGTTCCTGCCGATCAGCACCGCCGGCGAGGTCCGCGCGGTCGTCGGGATCTGGCGGGACGCCGTGCCGGTCCTCATGCGCCTCGACCGGGTCCGACGAGACGTCGTCGCGGTCACCCTGACGGCGGCGATCGTCACGGCGATCCTGCTCTTCCTGATCTTCCGTTCGGCGCAGGCGCGCCTGACCCGCCAGACCGCCGCCCTCCTCGAAGCGACGCGGCGCGACCCGCTCACCGACACGCTCAATCACGGGGCGCTGGTGTCGCACCTGGCCGCTGAGATCGAGCGAGCCCGAGCCGATGGGACGCCGCTTGGGGTCGCGCTCATCGACATCGACAACTTCCGGCTGCTCAACGACAACCACGGCCACCGCGCCGGTGACCTGGCGCTTCTCGCCGTCGTCGATGAGCTCCGACGCCACCTGCCGGAGTCCGGTGTGATGGGTCGCTACGGCCCCGACGAGTTCCTCTTCATTGCACCGGCGGAGGCCGTCGTCGAGATGGAGCCCGCCGTGGACCGGCTCCGAACGGCCCTCGCCGACCTGAGCCTCGAGTTCGACGCGACCGAACGGCTGCCCGTTACGGTCAGCGCAGGTCTCTGCACCTACCCGGAGCACGGTTCGTCGGTGACGCTCCTTCTGGCGGCGGCCGCAAGCACGCTCAAAGAGGCGAAGGCGTCCGGTGGCGATACGGTCCGGGTCGCTGGTGCCGGTGAGGCCGGCGACACGGCCACCTCCGGATTCGACGTCCTTCATGGCCTCGTTCTCGCGGTGGATACGAAGGACCGCTACACGAAACGTCACTCTGAGGACGTCGCTCGGTACGGGGTCTTCCTCGCCCGACGGCTCGGCCTGGATCCGGACTTCATTGGCTCGATCCACGTCGCCGGACTGCTCCACGATGTCGGCAAGATCGGCATCCCCGATCCCATCCTGCGCAAGCCGGGCAAGCTGACGGCCGGGGAGTACGAGATCGTCAAGCAGCACGTCGCCCTCGGCGACATGATCGTCCGCGACGTCCCCGACATCGAGATCGTCCGCGCAGGCATTCGCCACCACCACGAGCGCTGGGACGGCGACGGCTATCTCGACCGGCTCGAGGGCGAGGGGATCCCGCTGATCGCCCGGATCCTGGCGGTCGGCGACGCGTTCTCAGCGATGACGACGACCCGCCCGTATCGCAAGGCGCTGGATATCCGCGAAGCGTTGACCCGGTTGGAGGACGCCGCCGGAACGCAGCTCGACGAGAACCTCGTCCGGGCGTTCGTGGAGGGCATCGAGACGGCGGCCGACGCGCCGCTGCCGGGAGCCGACATCCCCGCCGTGGCCCTGTGGACGCCAAGGCAGGTCGCGTGACACACCGCCGGATGACGCAGCGCCGACGGATGGCAGGCGCTGCGGTCGTGGCCGGCGCGTTTGCACTCATGGCCTTCGGGCCGTCGCTGCGGCCTGTCCTGGCGCTCACGCTCCTGCCGGCTCCCGACTCCTACAGCATGATCCACGACCGGGTCCTCGTCGTCCCACCGCCAGGGGTCCTCGGCAACGACCTGGGCCTCGGCGGCAAGACCGCCGTCCTCGTGTCGGGGCCATCACACGGCACATTGAGCCTGCGATCGGACGGCGGCTTCACCTACACGCCGACCGGCGCCTACGTCGGGACCGACGTGTTCCGATACACGCCATCGGGTTTGCTCGTGATCCCGACGAACGTCACGATCAAGATCACAAACGCGGCGCCCACCGCGGCGAACGATTCGTACACGGCGACGACCGGCGTGACCTTGTCCGTCGATGCGCCAGGGGTCCTCGGCAACGACGGCGACGCCGATGGCGACGTCCTGACGGCCGTGCTCGTCGACGGCGGCGGCAACGGTTCGCTGGACCTGAACGCCAACGGCAGCTTCACGTTCAAGTCCGGCGGGTCGTTCACCGGTGTCCGGACGTTCACCTACCAAGCTTCGGATGGACTCGCCTCGTCTCCGACCAGGACGGTCTCGATCAACGTCAGTCCTCCCGTTCCGACGCCCACGCCGGTGCCGACTCCTGCGCCGACGCCGGTTCCGACTCCACCGCCGACTCCCAGGCCAACCCCGACGCCCACCCCGAGGCCGGTCGCCAGCCTGGCGCTGCCGACCCTCCCTCTGCCCACGCTGCCGTTGCCGACCCTCCCGTTGCCGACCCTTCCACTACCGACCCTTCCATTGCCCACGCTCCCACTGCCGACGCTGCCGAGCAGCAGCCCCACGCCAACCCCAACGGTCGGTCCCGGCGGCTCTCCCAGCGCGAGCGCGACACCGTCGCCCGCGTCTTCGGCAACGGCCAGCTCGGGCGCGAGCCCGAGGGCTTCGGGCGACCCGTCGTCGGCGCCCGGCCCGGGCGGCGCCCCGACTTCCCAGCGCGGAGGCCCAGGGTCCGGCGGCAGCGCCGGCTCTGGTGGAACCCCGGGATCGGGCGGCGGCGCCACGCCGGTTGATACCGGCCGCTTCACCGTCGGCTTCAGCGGGCTCGGTCCGATCGACGGCCTCGTCGACGTGGATGTCGTCGGATTTGACGCCCTGCTCGAGTGGGCGGTCCCGGCGCTGCTCCTGAGTGTGCCGGGCCTGCTCCTGCTCCTCGCGGTCCTGGCCCAGGCGGCCGGCGGCCTGCTCTGGCTGCCGATGGTTCGACGCTGGCTCGGCGGGTTCGGGTCCGCAGGCGCCGATCGGCGGGCTCCACGGCGCGTTAAGGGGTCGCACTCGTCGCGCTACCGTGAGGCGATGCGCTCCAGCCCGCCCCCGACCGGCCTCTGCGACTCCTGCCGCCATGCCCGCCTGATCACGTCCGGACGCGGCTCGCGGTTCCTCCTCTGCGAGCTCTCGAAGACGGATCCACGCTTTCAGCGCTATCCGAGACTGCCGGTGCTTGCCTGCGCCGGCTACCAGCAACGAGTCCCCGACGACCTTGACGCCCCGGAGCGCGAACCCTAGACTCCGCGAACATCGCGAAGAACGGGCTGTGAACGGGACGAGTACCCGTCGCGCGTCGGCAGAGAGATCCGGTGGCTGGTGGAAACCGGAGCGGCGACGGCGGTGAATGGACCCGGGAGCCTCCGGACCGAACCTCGACGGAACGCCGTCGGGCAGTAGGCTCCGGCGCAGAGCGCCAGCGATACAGGGCAGCGCCGATCGGCGGATCTTCCGCCCGTCGGTCACCGAGTGCGGCATCGCCGAATGAGGGTGGCACCGCGGAAGGCACGACCTTTCGTCCCTGGACGTAAGGTCGTTCTTGATTCCCGGCGCGGACGGGCCGCGCGGAGGCCACGACATGACGACAACCGATCCGCTCAGTCTGACCGAGGCGAAGCGCCTCTCGGCCAACGCCGACACGCTGCTGCTCCGCGCAACGCGGCCGGCCGACCTCGAGACCCCGATCGGGGCCTTCCTCCGGCTCGACGACGGCTCGACCCCGGCGTACCTCCTCGAATCGGTCGAGGGCGGCGAGCGGCTCGGGCGGTACAGCTTCCTCGGCGTAGGCCCGCGGCGGCTGCTCGAGGTTCGCGACGGCGTCTCGAAGACGCTGACGAGGCCGGTCACGGTCAGCGAGTACTCGCCGGATCTCCCGGTCGATGCGACCGAGGCGCCGGACCCGCTCGACGCCATCCGGGCCTTCGTGCCGCGCCGCCGCGTCCAACCGACCGAGGGGATGCCTCGCTTTACGGGCGGCGCCGTCGGTGCCCTCGCCTACGACGCGGTATCGCTCTTCGAGCCGA
>JANMPL010000580.1:0-2296 GCA_031369845.1 Chloroflexota bacterium | reverse complement strand
GCAGGTTCCCTCAGCCGCGGACGAGGATTCCCCAGACCGCGCCGAAGATGAGGAACGGGCCGTACGGGACGTACGACCTCATCGTCACTCGCCGGGCCACGATCAGGACCACGAGCACGATGCCCGCCGCGAATAATCCCGAGACCAGCCCTGTGAACGCCCGGATCGCACCGCTCATCAACCCGACGCCGACAAGCAACTTGACGTCGCCGAGCCCGAACGCCCCCGCCCCGAACGGAATTGACAGCACGTAGAGGACGAGTGGAACGATCGTCGCAACCGCGATAGCCGGCAGCCACTCAACTCCGACGAGCGGGTTCAGGCCGCTTAGCGCGTAAATGAGGGCGATCGGGATGACCGGCAGCGTGAGCACGTCCGGCAGGAGTCGCTGGTCGAGATCGGTCGCCATTCCGACGACGAGCGTCGCGAACCACGCTCCGACGAGAGCGAGCGCGAACTGATCGCCCGCGAACTTCATCGGCAGAATCGCGAAGGCCAGCGCCCCGAAGGCCGCACAGACAGCCGTCCGCCAGCCGATCGGCCGCCCCGCGGGATCCTCCTCCTCGTGTTCCGGCCAGCGCGTCGCGAGTCGGTCGGCGAGAACCCCGAAGACCGCCCCGACGGCGGCAAAGCCGAGCGCAAGTGGCGTCATCGGCCGCCCGCCATGCCGCCAGCTATGTCCCTACGCGTCGCGTGCCCCGGCGAGGGCCAGCTCGACGAGCGTCGCATGCGTCACGCCGGTGGCACCCCGCGCCGCGAAGGGCAGCGCCTTGCGGAAGTAGCCCGTGCCGCCGATGTCGAGGTGAGCCCAGGGCACCGTCCGAAACTCGCGGAGGAAGAGGCCGCTCTTGACGAGCGAGCCCTCGGCCGAGCCCGAGTTCTGGAGATCGCCGTACCAGCTGTCCATATCGGGTACGTAATCGTCGATGAGCGGGATCTGCCAGTAGCGCTCGCCCGCCTTGCCGGCAGCGGCGGTGACCTGGTCGTACCAGTCCTGGGGCGTCCCGAATGCGCCCGTGATCAGATGGCCGAACGCCCGCGACACGGCGCCGGTCAGCGTCGCCACGTCGACGATGTGGGTCGCCCCGAGCTGCTCCGCGTATGTCATCGCGTCGCCGAGGATGAGCCGACCCTCGGCGTCGGTGTTGGTGATGTCGACCCACTTCCCGTTCAGGGCGCGGACAACGTCGCCGGGCCGGGTCGCGTGACCACCCGGCATGTTCTCAACCGCCGGGGCGACGGCCAGGAGCGGCATGCCTGGCGCGAGGCGGGCGACGGTGCCGATGGCCGCGATCACGGTGCACGCACCGATCTTGTCCATCTTCATCTCTTCCATCCGCTCGGATGGCTTGATGCTGATCCCGCCGGAGTCGAAGCAGACACCCTTACCGACCATCGCGAGATGGCGGCCGAGCGAGTCCTTCTCGCCTTCCCCACCGGAGCGCATGACGATCATCCGCGGCGGGTTGTCGCTCCCTTGCCCGACAGCCAGGAACATCCCCATGCCCAGCTCTCGGGCGCGGTCCGGCTCGATGACATCGATCCACAGGCCGTGCTTCTCGGCGACGGCGCGTGCCTCGTCGGCAAGGACCTCCGGGCTGATGTCGTTGGCTGACCGATTTGACAGCGATCGCGCGTGGTTCGCGCCCTCGCCGATGATGATTCCGCGCTCCGCGGCTCGTTTCGCCGACGCGACATCCGCGCCCGGCGCGACGAGAATCAGCTCATCGAGCTTCGGCGGCGCGGTGGCGACGTCGTCGCGGTAGAGGGACTTGGGGTCGAAGCCGCCCTCGACGACGCCGCGGGCGATCAACTCCGCGACCGCGTCAACGCCCCCCTCGAGGCGTTCGGCGAGCGGGCTCAGCCAGACGCCGAGCGTGGTCGCGTTACGGCCGCCGAGACGATGATGAATCGCGGCGCCGACATGCAGCACCGTCTCCCGATCGAGCCCCTCCGCGTCGCCGGCGCTCAGCGTCAGGACGCGTCCCGCCGCTGCCTCGCCCGACGCCGCGATCGACGACGTGTACCGCTTGGATCGCAGCTCGCCGAACGCAGCGAGGGCGCGTAACTCGCCCCCCGTTCGGCGATCCAGCTCGTCCAATGGGCCTTCGAACGCGGGCTCCCCGATGATCGGGACGGCGAGGACGTCGGCCTTGACGTCCCAGGGCTGGTCGGAAACGACACGCAGCTGCACGGGGCAAACATCCTCATTGCGGGCGGTTGCGGGGCCGGGGCGCCGCTTAGGCGCCATTGGATCGTGGCGGGAGTGTACTTCGGTCAGGGGGCGGCGGGCGTC
>JANMPL010000577.1:0-17119 GCA_031369845.1 Chloroflexota bacterium | reverse complement strand
AGACGACGGATGGAAGCTTGCCTAGAGCCGTGGTCCAGTCGGCAGGAATTGCTCGTACATGACGCTTCCCCCTAGTCGGCAAGGCGTAGGGGATCAGCCAGGTACGGGTTAGCCGAGGCGAGGCTCGAAGACGACGATCGCCGTCTCCCTCGACCGCAGAGCGGCACTGGCATCAGTGAATGCCGAGCTACCCAGAGCGAGGAACCCGGCCCATAACCTCGCGCGCTCGTCGCCTGTCGTGGCACGCGCTGTGACCGCGCGCGATGACCCATCGGGCAGTTCGACGGTCGCGTCGGGCTTCGCCTGGAGGTTGAGCCACCAGGCGGGCTCGGGGTCGGCCCAGCCGTTCATCGCGGGAGTGACGAGGTTCCGGCCGTCTTCGATGAATCCGACGATCGCGACTCGACGCTGGCCGGTCCGCCGCCCGACCGTCGTGAGCCGAAGCATCCCCCACTGACCGCTGGTCGCTGGTCGTAGGCCGAATCGGCCGCGCGTGAGCGAGTAGGCGGCGCGATGGACGATCCAGATCGTCCGAACGAGCCAGCGGGGCACCTGTGGCGGCTGTCGGTCGATTGCTTCGGACACGGGAGGCTCCTTCGGTTCGCTGGCGTCTACGGTGTAGACTACGCCGTAAACATAGCGGCTACAGCGTAGACTAGTCAAGTGGCAATCCAAACAGGCGCAGAGACAGAGCCCCGCACGCCCCTCAGCCGGGAGCGTGTGCTTCGGGCGGCCGTCGACCTCGCCGATCGGGGTGGCGTCGAGGCCCTGAGCATGCGCAAGCTCGGCCAGGAGCTAGGCGTCGACGCGATGGCCCTATACCGACACGTCCGCGGCAAGGACGACTTGCTCGACGGCGTGGCCGAGGTGATCGTCGGCGAGATCGAGCGACCCGCCGCGGGCGACGACTGGAAGGCGACGCTGCGCGAGCTGGCGGTGGCCGCGCGGCGGGTGATGCTGCGCCACCCCTGGGCCCGGCAGGTCCTCGAGGAGCGCGGCACGTCCGGTCCGGCGGCGCTTGCTCATATCGAAGCGGTCCTCGGGACCCTCCAGGCCGGCGGGTTCACGATCGAGGTTGCCCACCACGCGCTCCACGTGCTGGACAGCCGCGTCTTCGGCTTCAACCAGGCCCTGTTCGAGGAGTCCGGCCCGGCCGATCCCTCACCAGAGGCGGCGGCGGCGATGGTTCGGGCGCTGGCCGGCTACCCGCGGATCAGCGAACTCGCCCAGTCGGTCAGCCACGAGGGCATCCTCGGCCGATGCGACGACGACGTCGAGTTCGCGTTCGGCCTCGATCTGATCCTCGACGGCCTCGATCGACTCCGCGGGGCGCCGAACAACTTCTAGGTCGCCGCGGACGCCCTGGATCAGCCCAGCAAGGTCAGGCCGTATCGGGCGACGAGCTCGGGAACCCAGTCCATGAACATCGTCGAGCCGTAGCGGGCGGCCGTCTCCCCCATCGTCTGCGGCGTGAGCTCGCCTCGGGCGCCAAGCGCGCCGAACTGCGCGAACATGTCCTCGAGTCCGGACGGCGTGATGATCTCGAGGATCCGGGCAGGGCGGTCGTCCGGGTTCCAGAAGACATGAGGGATGCGGCGCGGCTTCAGGATGTACGAACCGGCTTCCGCGATGAACTCGTCGTCACCGATCCGGGCCCCGATCCGACCCTCGAGGACGTACGACCACTCGTCGTGATCCTGGTGGACGTGAGGTGGAACGAGAAGGCGCGGTGCGACCGGGTGCTCGACAATCGACATGACGCCGTTCGTAGCCGCTCCTGGAATCTTCGTGACTACGCCGAGCGGACCTTGCATCACGACCTGACCGCCCTGCGGCTCGACGAGGAAGCTGCTTACGTCGGTGGCCGGGGACGTCATGTCGCACCTCCAAATTGTCTGCACAGGATTGTGCATCGATATTGAGGCTAGCCGTTTCGGCCGGACTCGTCAATACTTTCATTGCACATGGCTGAGCAGCAGAAACCACAGGTCTCGCGGACGTACCGGATGGCGCGTCGGCGTGAGCACCTCGACGCGATGCGGCAGCGGATCGCGGAGGCGGCGTTCGAGCTGCACAGCACGATCGGCCCAGCGCGGACCTCGATCAGCGCGGTCGCCGAGCGTGCTGGCGTGCAGCGCCACACGGTGTACCACCACTTCCCCGACATGACGTCCCTCGTCCGGGCCTGCACTGAACACGGGATGCGCATCACCCGCATCCCTGACGCGGCTCCGTGGCGCGCGATCGAGGACCCAACCGCTCGGCTTTCCTTCGCGCTCCTTGAGCTCTACGCCTACTACCGAGCCAACACGAGGCTGCTGGGCAATGTTGTCCGCGACATGCCGCTCATGGGGGACATCGGCGGCGTCGAGGCCTTCATCGATCGCATGGGCGACCTTTTCGGTGCACTTGCCGCGAGCTGGGCGGATGATGATGCGACACAGCGGCTGCGGATGACCGCGATCGGCCACGCGATGGCGTTCGAGACATGGAGGTCGCTTACCCAGAACGGGCTGGCCGACGCAGAGGTGGCCGATCTCATGGTTCGATTCGTGGCAACCGTCGACGCCCACCCGACCGATGAGTTTCGTCCGTCGACTCGGTCCAAAGAGGTAACGACAACGTCATCTGAACCGGGAGGAGCAGGACCGTGACCACCGATTGGACGACGCAGACGAAGGGCACCGGCGAGTACGCCGACGTGAACGGGATCAACCTCTACTACGAGACCCATGGCAGCGGGCGGCCGCTGATCCTGCTCCACGGCGGGCTAGGGTCGGGTGAGATGTTCGGGCCGACCCTGCCGGCACTCGCGGCCGATCACCAGGTCATCGCGGTCGACCTCCAGGGACACGGCCGGACGGCCGACATCGACCGACCGATCGACATCCGACTCATGGCCGACGACATCGCCGCGCTCATCGACCACCTCGGCCTCGACAAGCCGGATGTCATGGGCTTCTCGCTCGGTGGCGGCGTCGCGCTGATGACCGCTATTCGGCACCCGGAGGTCGTCCGCCGGCTCGTTGTCGTTTCAGCGAACATCCGGCGCCGTGCGATCTATCCCGACATGCTCGTCCAGCAGGGTCAGGTCGGCCCCGAGGCGGCGGAGTTCCTGAAGGACACGCCGATGTACGAGCTCTACCAGCGGGTCGCGCCGCATCCGGAAGACTTCCCGAAGCTGCTCGGCAAGATGGGCGAGTCGATGGCGAAGGACTTCGACTTCACCGAAGAGGTCCGCGGCCTCAAGGTGCCGACGCTCATCGTCGCGGCCGATGCGGACATGGCGCCGCCGAGTCACTATATCGAGGTCTTCGCGCTACTCGACGGTGGCCAGCGCGATGGCGGCTGGATGGGCGAAGCCCGACCGAAAGGTGGCCACGCGCTCGCGATCCTGCCGGGGCTAACCCATTACAACATCGCCCTCTCGCCGCTCCTCGCAGCGGCGGCAACGTCATTCCTGGACCAGTAGGAGGAAATCGTGAACCTCAACAGCATCCTTATCGGGTCGGAGGACCCGCAGAAGCTCGTCGACTACTACACGAAGCTGTTCGGCAAGCCGACCATGGCCGACGGCGGTTACACCGGCTGGCAGATCGGATCGGGCTTCTTCACCGTTGGTCCGCACAGCGAGGTCAAGGGCAAGAATTCGCAGCCCGGCCGGTTCCTCTGGAACATCGAGACGGCGGACGTCAAGGGCGAATTCGAAAAGCTGAAGGCCGCCGGCGCGATCGTCGTCCGCGAGCCGTACAGCTTCGACGAGATTCCGGAGGCGGTGAACGCCTGGATCGCGACGCTCGCTGACCCGGACGACAACTACTTCCAGCTGATGACCCCGATGGGCCCTGAGGGACCCGGGACTTCGAGCTGACGGTCAGGCGGGTGGCGCTTCGGCGAGACCGACAGTCCGGTATTCCTTGGCAACGCCCGCCTCGATCGCGCTCAGCGACCCGCTGGACCCCTCGGCGAGACTGAGGGTCACGAGATCTGGTTGAACGAGGGGCGATCGGCCCCGCCTCCAAGGAAAAACGGACTCTGGGTCCCGGTTGATGGGGCGCCTGGAGCGGATGAGCTCTAGGCCTTGGCGGTGGCCATGGACCCTTCGGTCACCTCGCCCTTGTGAGCCGCGAAGGCCGCCAGGACTTCGTCCTTCTCCTTCTGAGGCACCTTGAAGAAGTCCAGGCTCCGGCCAAGTTCAGCGGCCACGGCATCGAACTCGTCGGGAGTGATGTGTAGCTCCCGATGAGCCTCTTCCAACCCGAGCAATGTCGCGCCAGGCTTCGTCGGCGTGAACGTGTACGGTCCACCGGCCACGTCGCAGACCCAAAGAGTCCGCATAAACTTCAGGCCCGGGAGCCTGGCCAATTTCTTGGTGTGCCATTCCTGGAGGTCAGGGTTGTCGGACCCCTGACCCGAGATGTCGTTCTTGACGACCGCGTCGCTGAAGTGGTCGATCACCGCGGCGATCGAAAACACCCCACCGAGGCGCTCGTAGAGGCTCTGCTCGGCCATCGTCCATCCTCCTTCGCCCGCACGAGTTCGCTCAGCAGCGATCAGCCGTTACGGGTCCCTGGTCACCGGTACGACATTTCTGCCTCGATCGGTTTCTGTGATATCGCGACAGAATTGAACGCCCGTCGGGTGGTGGCCGAAGCCCTGAGCCAGGCCGCCGTCACGAGACGAAGGTTGGCGCCCCTGCATCGACAATCGCTGAGGAGGCCGTGGTCGGGGACGTGTGGCGACGTAGCAGCCCCTCGAGGTCGGCGAGGGCAGCCGCGACATCGTCGGCCGCGCCGTCGTGGTGGCCTTCGACCGTCACGAGGACTTCGGTCGTCGTCGGACCCGACGCGCTCTCAGCCGACTGGCGCCAGCACCAGCGTCGGGCGCTGATCAGGCCCGCCTCATCGACGAAGATCACCTCGCCGGCGTCGGGGGACTCCCGCTCGCCCGATCCAAGGTCGGTGAACGTCTCAGCGCCGGTTGCGAGGCGGACGGTCGTGCCGCCGCTCATCGCCCGCTGGTCGAACACAGCGACCGGCAGCGCATGCCGAATGCTCACGAGGTTGCCGATGTCGACGAGCGCGTTGATCGACGGGATCGAGCCCTGCTTCGTCAGCCGACGGAGGAGCGCCTCGGCGGCAGATCGGTAGGCGGTCGGGTCGACGCCGAACGCTCGAAAGGCGCGCCGCCAGGCGGCGAGGCTCGGCAACTCCGAAAGCGGCGTCGAACCGATCCGGGCGATGGCGGCTGCCTGCTCGGCAGCGAATGCCTCGAGGAGGTCGGCCGACGATGGCCCGTTCGCCAGATCCACGGCATGAATGACGCCGCCGACGATCGCCGGGAAGCGCGCCGTGATCTCGGGGTCGTAGCTGAAGCTAGGCATCGAACGGGAAGTGGTGGCGGACCCAGGCGAGCGGCAGCCAGACGATGATGAAGACCGAGAGCCAGGTAATCGAGCTTGAGAATGAGTCGCGGCCCGCTGTCCGGTGGCGGATCAAGGTCGCGCCAAAGCCGAGCCCGAGCAGGACGAAGACGTCGAGCGGGTACGGCACGATATTGACCGCGACGATGAGGCCGGCAAGCACCGCCGTGCCGTAGTAGGCGACCAGCGCCAGCGGCCCGGGTTGTCCTGGTTGGGGCTGTTCAGTCATCGGCCGCCATTCTCTCAGGACTCTCGCGCGAGACGGGCCGGTGCGGTCGCGGGCTGATAGGGGCGGTCGGAGGTCTCAATGCGGTGCCTTGGAGAAACACATAGGACGTTTGGGCCTTGCGGGGGCAGGACTATTGGATATGGTGGCCCGGCGTCGGCAAATTGCCGGCACGCGAAGCCGCAGGGCCGAGAGGCGTCAAGACAAGGGGATCAGATGTCTCGCAGGAACCAAGTTCTCTGGTCGGCGGCCCTCTACGCGACCTTCGCCGCCGTTGCGGTCGGCCATATCGGCGATGGCGACTGGGGCTACCTGCTGATCGTGGTGACCCTGGCAGTCGCGACAGCCTCAGCGTTCGTGACCGCGCTTCGCATCCGCCGGAGTCAGCCGGTGGGCGCCGTGGCCGCCGAAGCCGCCTGAGGCCGCGCGCGACGCAGACGAGGTTTCGCTCGGTGGTTGCCTACACGTTCTCGATGAGGTAGTAGGCCGCCATCACCAGGATCAAGGGCGAACTGAGCGCCGCGACGATCACGTTGAGGAGCGGCGTGGCAACGTTGAGCTGGCCCACCCACCGGCCGTGCTGGCGCCGGATGCTGATTCGGCTGACCGGTACGACAGCCATCAGGAGCGCGGCGTAGTTGAGTCGCAGCGTGTCAACCGCGATACGCAAGAGGCTTGTCCCGGCTTCGACGCGGGACTAGGATTCGGCGACGCCGGGAGATCGAGAGGAGGCCAGCGGTGAGCACGTTCGGTGATTCGAGGCGGCGGACCCTGTCACTCATGGCTGTGGCGGCCGCGATCGTCCTCGTGGCGATGCCGACCGTGGCGTCGGCGGCCCACAAGCAATCGGACGGCCCGACCCCGATCGTGCTCTTCCCGGCCTGGCATTTCACCCGGCTCGAGGTCACGGTCAAGAACCAGCGGGTGGACCCCTCGTGCCCAGCGTCGGGCACCTTCGAGGACCTCGTCTTCTTCGATCCGGGCCCGCCGTTCTCGCAGGTCTGCCGCGACAAGCTGCTCACCCTCCGCTACAACCCGAACCCGCACATGCCGATGCGGCTGCGCTTCTCCGAGCAGCGCGGCGTGACCGTGAAGATCGCCGACTATGGCCTGACCGCGAGCGCGCCGGCCTACGAGCCGATGTACGCGGCGCTCGAAGCCGCCGGCTACACGCGCGACAAGGACATTCGAGTCGCCGGCTACGACGCGCGCCTCACCCCCGACATGGCTGGCTTCCTCCAGCGCTCGAAGCGGCTCATCGAGGCCACCTACCGCGACAACGGCGGCAAGCCGGTCCACGTGGTCGGTCATTCGAACGGGCCGATCTACATCCAGTACCTCCTGACCCACACCAGCCAGGCCTGGAAGGACAAGTACATCCACGGCTTCACGCCCCTCGCCGGCAACTTCCCGGGCCAGGGTCTCGGGTATGCGCTGATGTTCGTCGGCGTGAACATCTCGGACCTGCTGTTCCCGGTGACCCCCGAGAACGGCGACAGCAGCGCGCGGATGTTCCTGTCCCACCCCTCGACGTTCATCACCGCGTCTGACCCGAAGATCTTCGGCGACGACGAGCTCGTCATTCGCGACCAGTCGACCGGCACCGACTACACGCCCGAGGACTACCCCGCCCTCTTCGACGACGCCGGCCTGTCGTGGGCGAACCCGATCGCCGACTACTACATCGGTGGCGTCCCGTTCGCCGACGAGGCCCATTTCCCGAACGTCGATGTTTACGCGGAGAAGGGCTCAGGGATCGAGACGCTCGTCGGGCTGGGGTTGGCTGATCTGACGGTCGGCCAGCTGGTGACCGGCACGACCGAGTTCTTCACCCGCGACGGCGACATCAACCAGGAGGACATCACGAACGAGGCCGTGGCGGCCTGGGCGGGAATGGAGTGCCACCACTTCAGCCTGACCGACAACCCGGGCGTCAATCACTTCGAGCTGCCGGCCGACACGGACGTCCTCGCCCGCCTGATCGCGAACGCCAACGCGCCTCGATCGGACTGCAGCTGAGCCGGGCCGGGCAACCCGGCTAGTCCGCTGCCTCACCACCAGCCCATCCGCTTCGACCACGCGAGCATTCCACCGACGACGACCGCCATGACCGACAGGACGATCGCGAGCTGGGGGATGTCGGTCCGATCCCCGACGATGAGGTTCATTCCGTAGATCGAGGCGATCGCGGTGACCGGGAGGAGAATCGCGGCGATCAGCGCGAGGCGCTCCATTGCGATGTTCATCCGCGTCGTCGTTCGGGCCTGGTAGAAGTCGATCACGCCCTGGGCGAATTCCTTCTCGCTGTCACTCATGCTCCGGACGCGTTCGAATCGATTGATGAGGTCCTGGATCAGCGGTGGCGCCTCCGGCGGGATCATCCGGTCCAACGCCGACATGCGGGTGAAGACCTCCCCCGACTCGGCGGCCATCGTCCGGACCGACAGGAGCTCGTGTCGGACGAGGAACATCTCCTCGAGGACCCGCACCGGGTCGCCCAGTTCGCCGCGGACTCTCTGCTCCAGGCCCGCGACCTCCGTCGCGAGTCCCGCGAGCACCGTGCCCTGGCGATTGGCCAATGAGCTGACGATCGCGTACGACAGTTCGAAGGGTGTGCTGACCTGGAGCCGTCCCGATTGCAGGCGCTCGACGACCAGCCTGGTTTCCTTGAGCGCGATATCGATCGGCACGCCGGGCCCCAACGGTCCGTGGGTCGTCACCAAGTAGCGCCGCCCGATGAACTGATCGAGCTCGATGAGATGGACATGACCCGAATCACCGGGCTCCGGCGCGTGGAGGACGACGAACAGGTGATCCGGGTAGGCATGGATCTTCGGGAGATGGCTGCGCTCCATGACGTCGCGAAGAGCCAGCGCGTGAAACCCGAAGCGCTCCGCCAGCGCCTTCGCCTCCTCCTCGTCGCATGACGGGACGTCGACCCAGACGAAGCCATCCTTCCGTTCGAGCAGGCCCGGCACGTCCGACCATGGGCAATCCTCGATCCCCGACGACGAGATCCAGCGGACGTCCATGGCGACGTGCTAGTGGACTTCGGGCACGAACGTCTGGTCCGTCAGCGGCGGGCGAACGTAACCCGTGTCCGGCTGGCGAGGCGGCAGCTCGATCTCCTCGGGCGTCAGGTCCTCATAGGGAATCAGGCTGAGCAGGTGGGTGATGACATTGAGGCGGGCGCGCTTCTTGTCGTCCGCATGCACGACATGCCACGGCGCCTGCTTGATGTCGGTGTGGGCGAACATCTCGTCCTTCGCCCTGGAGTAGTCGAGCCAGCGCGATCGTGACTGGACGTCCATCGGGCTCAACTTCCAGCGCTTGGTCGGATCGTTGATCCGGGCCTGGAATCGTCGCTCCTGCTCCGCATCGCTGACCGAGAACCAGTACTTGATGAGGGTGACTCCGGACCGCATGAGCATCCGCTCGAACTCCGGAGCCGAGCGGAGGAACTCCCGGTATTCATCCTCCGTGCAGAAGCCCATGACGCGCTCGACACCGGCGCGGTTGTACCAGCTTCGGTCAAACAGGACCATCTCTCCGGCGGCCGGCAGGTGCGCGACGTAGCGTTGGAAGTACCACTGGGTCTTCTCGCGCTCTGTCGGCGCGGTGAGGGCGACCACGCGGCAGACGCGCGGGCTCAGGCTCTGGGTGATCGTCTTGATCACTCCGCCCTTGCCGGCAGCGTCGCGGCCCTCGAACACGACGACGACCTTGAGACCCTCGTGGCGGATCCATTCCTGGAGCTTGACGAGTTCGACCTGGAGCCGGCTCAGCTCAGGGAGATAGGCCTTGTTCTTGAGAGGTTCCCGTGCGGACTTGGCCGTCTCGACAACGGGCTCAGGCCGCGATGCGACGGCCGTCGACGATCGCCTTGCGGAGCGGTTGGAACGAGTCTCTGGAGGTCTCTTCTTGGCCATCTGCCGTCCCAGGTCGCGGGGGAGACGCCCGAACCCTAGCACCGGCTTGGGGCCCTCGTCACGCGCCGACGAACTCGTGGGAGTGCTCGGTGTGCTACAGGTCGTCGAGCAGGATTGATCGACGGTATGCTGCTCCCTTCGATGAGGTGGTGCTGATCGCTCCCGACGAGTAAGCGCCGGACATGAAAAGACCGCCCGCATGAATGCGGGCGGTCTGTCGAACGCCTTGGTTAGGCGGTCTGGACGTTCTTGGCGCGTGCGCCCTTCGGTCCGTCCTCGACGTCGAACTGGACCCTCTCGCCCCCGGCGAGGCGGTCGAAGTCGAGCGAGGCAGTGAGGCCGTCGCGGTGGAAGAAGTAATCCTTCCCGTCCTCGGCGGTGATGAAGCCGAATCCGCGGTCGGAAACGATCTTCTTGATGGTACCGGTGGTCATCGTGTGACCTCCAAATGTCTTCTCGAACGAGTAGCGGCAGTCGCACAGTCAGTTCGAGAAGAGGAAGACCACACGGAGGTGTCACTACAGCAGTGACACCGTGACTCTACCACACTTGCTAGCGCATCTGTTCGATTCGAGGGGTCGTATGGGCTCAATCCGACGAATCGGCGGCGATTGCGGCCTCTTCTCCGACCGGAACTCCGCTACGCACAACGAGGCTGATGCGATCGACGTCACACAGCAGCCCAGGCTCCTCGAGCGGATCGCCATCGACCACCAGGAGGTCGGCGACCGTGCCGACCTCGATCGTGCCCCGGTCAGCGAGCCCGAGCGCTCGCGCCGAACCCGTAGTCGCCGCACCGATCGCCTCGGCCGCGCTCAGCCCGCCATCGATCATCCGCATGAGCTCCTGGGCATTCGCACCTGGTGGCCCGCTATCGAACCCCAGCGCGAGCGTGACGCCCGCATCGCGGGCGGCGGTGAGCGTCGCGTACGCCTCGTCACGCTGGCGCTCGGCCTGCGCGACGAGGGCTGGCGCGAACTCGGCGGCGAAGCGGTCCGCGAGGTCGTGGAACGTCGAGAGCGTCGGGACGAGCACGGTGCCGTCGTCGGCCATCCGCCGTAGCAGCTCCGGTGCGCGATGCAAGCTGAACCGACTTCACGCCCGAGGACCTGCCCTTGCTTCTAATGGCGAACGCGAGAGCAACTGGCTTCAACCCCGCCCCCTAGCCGAGCGTGAGATACTGGGCAGGAGTATTGACATTGGGGTTGTCAAGAAAGAGCGAATCGGCTAGAATATCGATCTGGCTGGCGTGTCAAGACTTGACACGCCACGACGTGTGTCCGGCAGTTGGCGGACCGAGGCATACGGGTCGAGCCACCTCGGGCGGAGAGGCGGATCGGCTGTCAGTGGGTTCAACTTACTGCGTCGACGCGGGTCGCCATGCCGCGTCCGACGTGAGCGCGGAGACACTTTGATCCTGTTCAGCGAAAACCCGGAAACCCAAGAAATCACCCCGGTGACGCCGGTCGTCGCGGCCGAGGAGCTCGAGCAGATCGAGCTCGAGGCGGCCGTCGAGCTGACGGACGTCCCCACCGCGAAGGCCGACGCGGACACCGACGCCGCCGACGCGGCCCTCGATATCGAGGATTCAACGCGGCTGTACCTGCGCGAGATCGCGCGAGTACCGCTGCTCACCGCGGAGGAAGAGGTCGTCCTCGCGAAGGCGATCGAGCTCGGGCTCCGGATCCGGACCGAGCCGTGGACGGCCATCCTCGACCTCCACGAGTGGACGCTCCACGAGACGGAGGCGAAGACGCGCGCCAAGAATCCGGTGTACGCCCTGCCATTTGGCGCAGAGGCTCACAGGATCGTGCGCAGCGCCATCGCTGACGACTCGTCGGGCGACCTGCTCGTCACCGCGCCGCGCTTCGGGTTCACCGGGGCCGCCGTCGAGGCTCAGGGCGGCCCGGCGTCGGAGCTCCTCGAGCGAGCCCGGAACCTCCGGGCGGTCTACAACGAGCGACTCGACGCCGAGGCGTTCATGACGCTCCTCGACTGGGTCCACGAGGTCGGTTCGCGACCGGCGTTCCGCGATGAGCGAACGCTGGTGACGATGCTCACCTGGGCCCGCGACGAGGTCGCGATCCCAGCCATCCGACGGTGGGTCGAGGCCGGCAAGGACGCCGACGTGCTCGCGGAGCTCGGATATCGGCCGGCCGACGAAGGGGAGCCGGAAGGCATCCTCGTCGAGATCGGCAAGAAGGCCCGGGATCACCTGACCTCGGCCAACCTTCGGCTGGTCGTGGCCAACGCCAAGAAGTACATGAACCGCGGACTCGGCTTCCTGGACCTCATCCAGGAGGGCAACGCGGGGCTGCTCCGTGCCGTCGACAAGTTCGAGTGGCAGCGCGGCTTCAAGTTCTCGACCTACGCGACCTGGTGGATTCGCCAGGCCATCCAGCGCGGGCTCGCGGACCAGTCGCGGACGATCCGCATCCCTGTCCACATGGTCGAGACCATGCAGCGTGTGACCCGCACGACGCGCGAGCTCACCGTCCAGCTCGGCCGCGAGCCGACGAACGAGGAGATTGCGACGACGCTGTCGGAGGACCCGCGGTGGGCGATCACGGCAGATCGGGTCGAGGAGGTCCGGCGCTACGGCCGCCTCCCGATCTCCCTCGAGACGCCGATCGGCGAGGAGGGCGACACCGAGCTCGGTAGCCTCATCGAGGATCCGAACGCGGTCTCGCCGCTCGACGCGGTCGCCGATCAGCTGCTCAAGGAGCAGCTGGCTCGGGCACTCGACAGCCTCGACGGCCGCGAGGAGCACGTCCTCCGGCTCCGGTTCGGCCTCGATGACGGGCGTCCACGAACGCTCGAGGAGGTCGGGCACGAGTTCGGCCTCACGCGTGAGCGGATCCGGCAGATCGAGTCGCACGCCCTCCGCAAGCTCCGCCACCCGTCCCGCAGCCGCAAGCTCCGGGAATACGTCTCGGAGTAATACCGGGATCACCGCCGGGCGCTCCCCGAGAGCGCCCGGCGTTTTGATTCCGCCCCCGGGCCACGATTCTCACCCGACGAGCATCTGGCGCTTACAGGTGGTCGGCTCGTCGCATGTTCTCGCCGCGCGAGAATCGAAGGCTGGGCTCCGTGGGCGAAGGCGTCCGTCACACAGCTGTCGCAGAGGCTCGCCACCCTCGACGCATGCAGTGGATCGGCGATCTCGAGCGCGCCTTTGCGGCGGCCATCTACCCGAGTCGGGTCGTAGTCGCGATTGCGCTCGCCGGCCTCCTCGTCGCCGTCGCGATGATCGCCCGGCGGCGCGGCTGGGTCAGGGCCGTCCGTCGTCATCCGGGTCGGGCCACCGCGATTCTCGTCCCTGCCCTCGCGATCGCACTGCCGTTCGGCTGGTACCTCGCCTCCCCGCTCGTCCTCTCGAAGACGCTGGACGAGCCGGCACCGATCGTGTCGGGAGTGACGGCAAGCGTCGCACCGACAGTCAAAGCGGCCGCAGCGGCGCAGCCATCGCCAACGCCGGCCCTACCCGCGCCGGCCACTCCATCGCCAACGCCGGCCCCATTCGCGAAGTCTGGCTCGTTCAGTGGCGCCGACGACTTCCATTTCGGGCGCGGCACGGCCCACCTGATCGAAACGGCGCCTGGGGTGTTCGTCGTTCGGCTCGCCGACTTCGAGGTCCGCAACGGTCCCGACCTGTATGTCTACCTGTCGCCGTCGGCCGACGGATACGCAGACGGAGCAGTAGAGCTCGGTGCGCTGAAGGCGGACAAGGGCAACCAGAACTATGAAGTCCCGGCGGGCGTTGATCCGACCACCGCCGGAAGCGTCGTGATCTGGTGCAAGCAGTTCTCCGTCCTGTTCGCGATCGCGCCACTCGACTCCTGACCGCGACGACCCCTATCGTGGTGGGGGTGATGTTCGCGGGAGGACGGCAATGAAGATCGGGGTCATCGTTCCGCAGGGCTGGACCGGCGAGTACGACGGCTGGGACCCGCTCGACGCATGGCGCCGGACGACCGATGTCGCCAAGGAGGCCGACCGGCTCGGCTTCGAGTCCATCTGGCTGTTCGACCACTTCCACACGGTCCCCCGACCAACCGACGAGATCACGTTCGAGTCGTTCACGACGCTGTCCGCGCTCGCGGCCCTGACGTCGCGCGTCCGCCTCGGCCACGTCGTCATCTGCACGGCGTTCCGCAACCCGGCCCTCACGGCGAAGATGATCTCGACGATGGATTCCATTAGCGGCGGGCGCATGGAACTCGGGATCGGGGCCGGCTGGAAGCGCGACGAGTGGCTCGCCTACGGCTACGGCTTCCCGGAGACGAAGGAGCGCCTGGCGGCGCTCGGCGATCACCTCGAGGTCATCACCCGGATGCTCGCGGGCGACAAGCACGAGCACGCCACGTTCGAGGGGCGCTACGCCACCGTCCGCGACGCGATCAACGTCCCGAAGCCGATCCAGAAGCCGCGGGTCCCGATCATGGTCGGCGGCAACGGCCCGAACGTCACGTGGCGTCTGGCGGCCCGGCATGCCGACGAGTTGAACGTCGACGGGATGTCGCCGGCCGACGTTTCCGAGGCGCTGCCGGTGATTCGGAGCCGCTGCGAGGAGATCGATCGCGACCCGGCGTCGCTGCGTGTGTCCGTCCACCTCTGGCAGGGCAACGTTGCCGCGCCCGGCCAGGCTCGGGTGGACCAACTCGCCGGGTACCGGGAAGTCGGTGTCGACCGGGTCATCACGCTCATCCGAGCCTCCGCGACCTCCGACGACGCCCTGGCGTCTTTCGCCGACGACGCCCGCGCGGCCGGCGCCGAGCTCGCGTAACGTCTGTCGGCCAGACGGCGGCCTGACGGCAGCGGGCTACTCTCTCATCGACCGGGTGCGACCTGGCAGGTAGCCCGAGCGCGACAGGTCGCCGGTCGATTGGAGCGTGACATGGGCAGGAGCGACGCCCCCGCCGCCGCCTCGACGCGACCCACCGGACCGGAAACCGCGGCCAGCTTTCCGCTGCTCGACGCGATGATCCGCCGTCGGTCGAGACGTTTCGCCCTCGGGAACAAGCTGCAAGGTGGCGCCTTCTCGTTCGAGAGCCAGTCGCCACCCGTTCCGCTCAGCCTCGACGAGGAGGCGATCCTCGCGTTCGCCGGCTCAGGTGTCACGGGCCGGGTCAACGGGGAGCTGCCCTACCGCCCGGATGCCGGGCCGGAGACCGGCGGCGGCCAGATCATGATGTCGATGGTCGGCCGGACGTCCTCGAGCGCAGACGCCGTCGCAACCGTGACGCTCTTCGTCAACAACGACGACGGCACCTTCATCATCCCCCGCCCGCAGGACCTGCCCGACGACGAATTCGACGCCCTCGTCGGGCTGGGGCGCCAGCGCCGCTTCACCGAGATGTACAAGCGGACCCGGATCCGCCTCACCGATCGCCGGACGGAGATCCCGCGGGAGGTCCCCTACACGCCGCCGTTCAACAAGTGGTCGTCGAACCTTCCCGGGTCGACGTTCTTCGTCCCGGTCACCGACGTCACCGCCCTGTACCTGACGATCCTGTTCGCCGCGCTTGGCGAGGAGTTACCTACTTCTTCCACGATGACCGCGACTGGCTGACCCGGGCGGCAGGGATCGCTCGGTTCGGCAAGTCCAAGGGCGGGCATCTCCACGACGACGTCCACGACGGCCGCGTCGGGACGATCGGCGAGATCGAGACCTACCTACTGGAGATCTGCGGGTTCGAGCAGGGCCTGATGATCCAGAACATCGCGCTGGCGACCGAGGTGCTCGGGCTAGGGGGCTTTCCGCACTACGGCGCACACCGGTTCGGCTGGCCGGAGGCACTCGGATTCAAGATGCGGGACCGCACGTTCGCCGAGATCCTCCACAAGGGGTTCTTCGGGACGCTCCTCATGCGGCTCCTCGACAAGAACGTCGCGATCCCCCAGGCGGTCGGGCTGGAACACGACGGCAAGATGGTCATGAAGCCGTACACCACGCCCTGGTACCCGTCGATGGAGGCGGCCGTCCGAGCCTTCGTCGCCGACAAGTTCGCTCCTGGGACCGGCTTCTTCCGTGACGCGCCCGGCCCGAGCCCATACCGCGACCCCGCGCTGATCCAGACTGCGATCCCGGAGTACACCGAGGCGAACGTCGAGGCCGTCATCGCCTACTGCAACTACGTCATGAAGCATTACGGCCAGTTCCCGGCGACGTTTGGTCCGATCCGGACGCTGATGGTCTTCCAGGCCCACCACATCGACACTGCCTTCTACGACCGCTTCTACCGCGAGGGCGCCTACAGCGAGGACCACGCCAACCACTTCCGAGCCTGGCATCCTGGCAGTAGCGGGACCTAGCGCGACGACGTGACCCATGTGACCACCGACCCCGGCGTCCGCCCATCCTGGGTCCCGGACGATCTCTACCCGTTCGAGGATCGCTGGGCCGAGATCGAGGGGCATCTCGTGCACTACGTCGACGAGGGCACGGGGCCGCCGATCCTGTTCCTCAACGGCAATCCGAGCTGGTCGTTCGGGTGGCGCGACGTCATCCTCCGCCTCCGCGAGCGGTTCCGTTGCATCGCCCCCGATTACCCGGGGTTCGGCCTGTCGCGGGAGGCCGAGGGCTTCGACTACCGGCCGAGCTCGCAGTCGCGGGTCATCGAGGCGCTCGTCGGGCGCCTCGGGCTCGACGGTCTCACGGTCTTCGGTTCCGCGTGGGGCGGCCCGATCGGGTTCGGGTTGGCCGGCCGGCGGCCGGAGCTCGTCCGCGGGCTGATCCTCGGCAGCACGTGGGCCTGGCCAGACGACCGCCTCAAGGTGCGGCTGTTTTCGGCGCTGATGGGCGGTCCCGTAAGTCCCCTCCTCGTCGAGCGCCTTAACCTGATGCTCCGGCTCTACCTCCCCCTCAACCTGAAGCGCGCGAAGCTGACCGAGGCCGAGCGGGCCGCGTACGAAGGTCCGTTCCCGCCGGGTCGGCGCGGAATCATGCGGGTCTTCCCCCGCGAGATCGTCGCCGGCAGGGCGTACCTTCGCGAGGTCGAGTCGAACATGCCGCGGCTGTCGGGCAAGCCCGCCCTGATCCTCTGGCCGGACTCCGATCCCGCCTTCTCCGACGCCGAGTTGCGCCGTTGGCAGGAGCTGCTGCCCGGGGCGCGAACCGTCGCGTTGGAGGGTGCTGGCCAGTTCATCGACGAGGACGCGCCGGAGGACATCGCGTCGGCCGTGCTCGCATGGTGGGACGAGGTCGTGGAACCGGGCGCCGCCCCTGGCGCGTAGGCGCGGCCGCTCGCGCGATCCCTCATATCTCGTCGGGGCGGCGGCGCTCCTGGAGCACGAAGAACGCGATCATCAGGCCTGCGATCGTCACGACGCCGCCGCCGTATGACGTGAGCGTCCCGCGTTCGAGGAAACCGTCCCGGAACACGATGAGCGTCCCGACGAGGGCGACGAGGTTGAGGATGAACAAGGCCGCTGGCGCCCGAATCTCGTCCCAGTCGCGGGCGAAGGCCATGGTTCCGCACCAAAAGGACCAGCCGAGGAACCACGCGGCCACGATCCGGGCATCAAGAGGATTCAGCTCCC
>JANMPL010000573.1:0-2254 GCA_031369845.1 Chloroflexota bacterium | reverse complement strand
GCGTGCTCCAGAAGTACGAGGTCGACGAGAGCCGCTGCATCCTGTGCGGGATCTGCGTCGATGCCTGCCCGTACGACGCCCTGCGCGACGGAGCCGATTTCGAGCTCTCCCACCTCTCGCGCTCGGAACCGATGATTGACCTCATGGCGATCGCGGCCGTCGATCGCGAGACCGAGGTCACCTACATCCGCAAGGAGCGCGACTGGGCCGCGCGGGCGGCGGCGGATGGCCGGATCATCGACCCCGGCCGGCTCCTGCCGATGCTGCCGCCGTCGATCGCCGGTTCGTCCAACGGCGGCCACGGCGGCAACGGCCACGGCGGCAACGGCCACGGCCACGGCCACGGCGACGGTAACGCTGCATCGACCGGCGGCCACGCCGGCCACGGCTGAGCGGCCGCTCGTGGCGATCGGCGAGACGATCCCCTTCACCGCGATCCCCTGGGGCGACGCCCTGTTCGTTATCTTTGCCGGAACGATGCTCCTCGCGGCGCTCCTCGTCGTGACAATGCGCGACATCATCCGCTGCGGCCTCGCGATGATCGTCTGCTTCATCGCCCTGGCCGGGATCTACGTCATCGTCGGGGCACCGCTCGTCGCGGCCGCCCAGGTCCTCGTCTACATCGGGGCGATCAGCGTCCTGATCCTCTTCGCGATCATGCTGACCGAGACGAAGTCCGCGCCCTCGCGACTCGTCTTCCAGACCCAGGCCGTGCCCGCGGCAGTGGCCGCGGTGCTGCTCTCGATCGTGACGATCCTCGCCATCATCGCGACCGATTGGGGCGAGGTCGGTGAGCGGGTCCACACCGCAACGAATGAGCTCGCGACGGTCCTCTTCGCCAGCTGGGTGCTGCCGTTCGAGATCGTGGGGGTCCTGCTGCTGGCGGCGGTCATCGGTGGCGTCTTCCTCGCCAAGCGAGAGCGAAGCGGCGAGGAGTCGCGATGATCCGGGTCTTCGCGGGCACGTTCCTCGCGTCGGTATTCGTGATCACGCTCGGGCTGATCGCGCTGGCGGCCGGCGGCGCCGACTCGCTCGATGCCTATCTCGTCCTTGCGTCGATCCTCTTCGCGATCGGGATGTTCGGCTTCCTCGCCCGGCGGAACGCGATCAGCATGCTGATGGCCATCGAGTTGATGCTGAACGCGGTCAACCTCTCGATTGTCGCGTTCGGCGCGTTCGTGCCCGGGCTCGCGGTCACGGGCTCGGTCATCGCGCTCATGGTGATGGCCGTTGCGGCCGCGGAGGCGACCGTCGGACTCGCGATCATCATCGCGATCTTCCGTAACAAGAAGACGCCGCTCGTCGACGAGTACGACGCGATGAGCCGGTGACGGCGGCCCGATGATCGACCTGTTCCTCCCGCTGATCGCGATCCTGCCCCTGGCGGGCTTCGCGATCACGGCCATCGTCGGCCGCCGGCTCGACAAGCAGGCCCACCTCGTCCCCGTCGGCGTCGTGCTCATCGCCTGGGCGATGAGCATGGTTGTCGCGTTCCTGGCGCTGACCCATGGCGCGCCGTTCAACGAGGAAGCCGCCGGGTTCGGCCACGACGTCCACCTGTTCACCTGGATCCCGGCCGGCAAGTTCGTCGTGGAGGCGGCCTTCTACGTCGATGCCCTGACCGCCTGCCTGCTCATCGTCGTGACGACCATCGGGCTGCTCGTCCACGTCTACTCGATCGGGTACATGGCCCACGACCCCGGCTACTGGCGGTTCTTCGCCTACCTCAACCTGTTCATGTTCTCGATGCTGCTCCTCGTCCTGGCCGACAACTTCCTCGTCGTGTTCGTCGCCTGGGAGCTGGTCGGGCTATCGAGCTACCTGCTCATCGGCTTCTGGACGAGGAAGCGCACCGCGGCGCTTGCGGCGAAGAAGGCGTTCATCGTCAACCGCGTCGGCGACGTCGGGTTCGCGCTCGGGATCATGCTGATCTTCGCGAGTCTCGGCACGCTCAACATCCGGGACGTCATCGAGCGGATCGGCGAGCTGGACCACGGCGTCATCCTCGCGATCTCGCTGCTGATCTTCGCCGGGGCCATGGGCAAGAGCGCCCAGTTCCCGCTCCACGTCTGGCTGCCCGACGCGATGGAAGGTCCGACCCCTGTGTCGGCGCTCATCCACGCAGCGACGATGGTCAACGCCGGCGTCTACCTGGTCGCCAGGACCAACCCGATCTTCGCCCATGCCCCGGAAGCGCTCGTGGTGGTGGCCGCGATCGGCATCTTCACGGCGATTCTCGCGGGGTCGATCGCGA
>JANMPL010000234.1:0-2454 GCA_031369845.1 Chloroflexota bacterium | reverse complement strand
CGCGCTTCGCGGAGCCGAAGACCCGCAGCAGCGCCCGCCGCCGCTTCGGGCCGACACCGGGCAGGTCGTCGAACGCCGAGTGGACCTGACGCTTCGAGCGCAGGTCGCGGTGGTAGGTGACCGCGAAGCGATGTGCCTCGTCGCGGAGACGCTGGACCATGTAGAGGGCACTCGAGGTCGGCGGCAGGACGATCGGGTCCGACGTTCCCGGCAGGAACAGCTCCTCACGTTCCTTCGCCAGGCCTGCGACGGGCAGATCGTGCAGCCCCAGCTCGTCGAGGACCTCCTTCGCGGCGGCGACCTGGCCCTTGCCGCCGTCGATGATCACGAGGTCCGGCATCGCCCAACGCAGTTCCTCGGCCGAGCCCTCCTCACCGGAGCGCGCCCGTCGGAATCGCCGTCGGAGCACCTCTTGATGCGAGGCGAAGTCGTTGGCTCCGACCACCGTCTTGATGCGGAAGCGGCGGTACTCCCCGCTCCGTGGCTTGCCCTCCTCGAAGACGACCATGCTCCCGACCGAATCCGAGCCCTGAACATTCGAGATGTCGTAGCACTCGATCCGCATCGGCGGCCCCGGCAGCCCGAGCGCCTCGGCCAGCTCTTCCAGCGCGACGAGGGTCTTGCCCTGGTCGGCCAGCCAGCGCGCTTGCTCGCGCGCGAGCGTCTCGGAGGCGTTCCGGGCTGCGAGCGCCATGAGCTCGCGCTTCTCCCCGCGCTGCGGGACGAGCAGCCGCACCGGCCCACCTCGCCGGCCCGCGAGGAACCTTTCCAGGTCGGCGGCCTCCGGGAGCGCGAACGGAACGAGGACCTGCGGCGGGATCGACGTCGCGCGCGCGTAGTACTGCTCAAGGAAGCTCGAGAGCACTTCCACGTCGGGCGCCTCGTGCGCTGCATCGAGGAGAAACACGTCGCGTCCCAGCATCGACCCATTCCGGATCGCGAACAACTGGATGGCGGCCTGGTTGTCTTGTCGGGCGAGCCCGACAAGATCCAGCTGGGTCCGCCGGAAGGCGGCCATCTTCTGGCTCTCCATCGTCCGCTCGATCGCCCGGATCTTGTCGCGAAGCCCCGCCGCTGCCTCGTAGTCCGTTCGCTCCGAGGCGGCCCGCATCTCCCCGGAGAGCGCCTTGACGACGGTCTCCTGGCGCCCTTCGAGGAAGAGCTCGATCTGATCGATCTGGGTCCGATAGTCGGGCTTCGAGACGGCCTGGATGCAGGGGCCCTGGCAGCGCTTGATGTGGTAGAGCAGGCACGGCCGCTGGAGTGCCCGCTCCCCGTCCTTGATCTCGATCGCGCAGGTCCGGAACGGGAAGAGCCGCCGGACCAGGTTCATCGATTCGTCGACGCTGCTCGCCGACGCGTACGGCCCGAAATAGCGACTGCCGTCCTCGACGAGCTTGCGCGTCCGCTCGACCCGCGGGAAGTCGTCGCCCATCGTGATCTTGATGTACGGGTAGCTCTTGTCGTCCTTGAGGCGGACGTTGAACCGGGGCCGATACCGCTTGATCAGGTTGGCCTCGAGCAGAAGCGCCTCGCTGACCGAGTCGGTGATCGTGTACTCGACGTCGGCGATCCGATCGATGACCGCCCGGATCCGATGACCCTCGAGCGGCCCCGACGCCGCCTTCTGCCAATAGCTCCGCACGCGGTGGCGGAGGCTCTGGGCCTTCCCGACGTAGACGACCTCGCCGCGCGCGTCGCGCATGAGGTAAACGCCAGGGCGGTCGGGCAGCTTCTTTAGGGTCGCTTCGAGGTCGGGTGTCACGCACCCGATGCTAGGGCACGGCGCCCGAATGCGCCGTGACCTGGGCTGTCTTCGAGTCGAGCGGCGAAGGGCGGCCGGAGCGGCTACTTCTTGGGCTTGTCCTTGCCTGTCGACGTGGTCACGGTGGCGGGCTTGGCCGCCGCGTCTGCGCCGCGCACGTCGAGGGCAAACGACCCGGCGTCATGTGAACCGTGGCTTGCGATGACGACATAGCAACCGGGCCGCAGGAGCGACATGTCGAGATGGGCGTTCCATCGGCCGGAGCCCCAGGTCAGCGGCTCGACGAGCGCCGTTTCGCCGCCGCAGGTCACGACACGGAGGCTTGCGGATCCGGTCGTCAGCTCGACACCGTTGGCGAAGAGCCTGGCCTTGACCGGGACCGTCCGGCTCGTGTTGGTGACGAGCCCGGCGGGCGTGCCGTCGATCGGCGCGCCCCAGATCACGGACCACGCGACATCGGCCGGCGGCGCAACGTAGGTGACCGTCACGACGAAGCTCGCGGATGTGGAGTGGCCGGACGCGTCCGTGGCGGTGCATGTGACCGTCGTCGGGCCGATGGCGAAGAAGGAGCCGGACGCCGGGCTGCAGGCGACCGACGGGCTCGGGTCGGCGGCGTCGGTGGCGGTGGGCAGGGTGTAGGAGACCGTCCTCCCGGTCGGGTTGCCCGTCGTGACCGAGACGTCGGCCGG
>JANMPL010000538.1:0-7579 GCA_031369845.1 Chloroflexota bacterium | reverse complement strand
GTCCCTGCCGTCATCGACGCCTCCGTCCGGACAGGATACGAGGCCCGGGCTCAGGCCCGGGCCTCGCCGATGCTCAGTTTCCGAGGGCGTCGTCGATCGCGGCCTTCGTCGCCTCGACGACCGGGGCAGGATCGTCGCTCTTCGCTTCGATCTGGGCGGTCATCGCGTTGTTGAAGGCGTCGTTGATCTTGCTGAAGCCCGGGATGAAGCTCCACGGCTTCGCGTATTCGGCGCCCTTGACGAGAACCTCCTTGCCGGCCGCCGGTGGCACGTCCTTGCGCGACGGATTGGCGACGCCGCCCTCCGTCCAGATCTGCATTCCCTCTGGACCGGTGAGGTAGGTCAGCAGGACCCACGCCGGGTCCTTGTTCACCGAATCGACACCGATCGAGTAGCTGACGGTGAAGCCGAGGGTCGCCTTCTGCTTCCCTTCGGGCATCTCCGCCCAGGCGTACTTCACATCGGGATAGTTCTGCTTCATGAACGGGTCGACCCAGCCGCCCTCGAAGATCATCGCGACCTTCTCTTCACCGAGGGCCTTGCCGCACCAGTCGTCGCCGAGATCGCCGGCGCGGGCGCCCTGGCCGTTCTTGAAGAAGCCGAGGTAGGTCTGGAGGGCGTCGCGGACCTCCGGCGAGTCGACCGTGTTCTGGGTCTTGTCGTCGCTCAGCAGCGAGCCACCACCCTGGTAGACGAAGGCGAGTGCCCGGTCGAGGCTGTGGTTGAGGCAGAAGGCCTTCTTTCCGCCGGTCGTCAGTTTCTCGGCCGCGGTCTTCAGCTCGTCCCAGTTGGTTGGCGGGTCGATGCCGGCCGCCGTGAGCATGTCCGTGTTGTAGGCCATCGCCAGCGTATTGCCGTCCTTGGGGTAGCCGTAGGTCTTGCCGTCGGTGCCCTTGAACGCGTTGAGGTAGCCCTCGTAGAACTGGCTCGTGTCGAAGCCGCGCTCCGCTGCCATCGTGTCGAGCTCCTCGAGGACGCCCTGGTCGATCCAGTCGGGGGCCACGCTCGAGTCGACGTAGAAGAGGTCCGGCGGCTCCTGGGCGCTGAACTTCGCGGCCATCGCTGTCGGGTAGTCCGTCGCGATCGGCTGGTAGTCGAGCTTGATGTTCGGGTACTTGGCCTCGAAGGCGTCGAGCGTCTTCTGGAGGGCGGTCCCCTCCTCGCCGCTGGCCTGCCAGCCCGACAGGATCACGGTGCCGGTCACGGTCGACGGATCGAAGCCGGATGCCGCGCTCCCTGCTGGACTGCTGCTCGCCGCGCTCCCGGCGGGAGTGGCTGAACTCCCGGCCGGCGACGGACTGCCGCCTCCTGAACTACAGGCGCTGAACAACAGAATCGATGCCGATGCCAAGGCAAGGGCGCGCCATGGTCGACGCATGTGGTCTCCTCCACGCTGCCTGCGTCCTCACCGTTCGGCCGTCGCGCAGCGCGACATGACCCCTCTGGTCAGCCGACCCGATGGTGCGCGTCAGTCATGGTAGCGCGACCGTTACAGCGCCGGATACACGGCCGCTATGTGGTCTATCGAATGCGCGACAATCTGCCGAGCCGCGAAGCAGTTGCAGCTAGGAGTTGCCATCGACCTGTTCGGTGGCGATCGTCCAGACGGACGCTGTGGTTGCGCCCTGGAACTCGTTGCCCGCGTCGAGCGGCATCTCGATCTCGAAGCAGAGCGCCTCGCGCTGGCCGGGTGCCAGGAGGCGGTCACCTGCATGTCCGCCGATCTTCGGATCGCCGAAGCCCGCCGACGTTGCGCCGAGTCGTCCGGCGTAGAGCGTCGACCCGTCGAATGTGTCGCACGAGGCCTCGGCGCCAGCCTGGACGCCGACGGATCGATCGGAGCCTTTGATCGTGATCCAGACAATGTCTCGGAGGCCCTTGCCGTCCCGGTCGCCGCTGATGCTCGAGAGCGCGTAGCGCAGCGGCTCGCCACTCGTTTTCACCACGACGTGGTGACCGCGGATGAACGCGCCAGGAGCGAGGCCGCCGATCGGGATGTTCAGCGTGACGCGGTCGGCGCCCCCCGCGTTAGGGGCCCCGGCCTGGCCGGCCATCAGGCCGCCGGTCGGGAAGAGGTCCTGGGCGGCTGACACAGCGGCCGCACCGCCAACGAGGAGAAGCGCAAACGCGAGAAATACGGCGGTCGTTTTGTGTCGGCGGACTCGTCGCGGTTCCATGCGCAAAGTGAACGCCGGGAGGCCCCGCGCGCGGAACACGTGGTTGCATGAGACGTCGTCGGGCAATCGTCCCGCTGGGGGTACGCACGATGCAGTAGGGCCGCCCGACGCTTGGTCCGCCGCTCGCGCAAGATGCGATACTCGACGAGGCGCGGCGCCCGATTGGCGCGACGCGCGAGGCATGCGCCTGGAGGAGGATCGACGTGGACGGTGACTTCTTCTCCGACGTTGCGGAGCCGATCGCCTTCGGCGGGCTCGACGCGACGGACCCATTGACCTTCAAGGTCTACGAACCGGATCGGCTCGTCCTCGGGAAACGGATGGAGGAACACCTCCGGATCGCCGTCTGCCTCTGGCATTCGTTCAACTGGCCGGGATCCGATGTCTTCGGTGTCGGCACGTTCGACCGGCCATGGCTCGACCCCGGCCTCGATCCGATGGCGGCGGCGACTGCCAAGCTCAACGCCGCGTTCGAGTTCATCTCCAAGCTCGGAGTCCCGTTCTTCTGCTTCCACGATCGAGACGTCGCACCCGAGGGCCGGACGTTCGCCGAGACCCGGGCGAATCTCGACATGATCCTGGCCCAGATCGAGGCCCACATGGCCCGGACCGGCGCGAAGCTCCTATGGGGAACGGCCAATCTCTTCAGCCATCCCCGCTTCGCCGCCGGCGCGGCCACGAATCCGGACCCGGAGGTGTTCGCCCACGCGGCGGGGCAGGTCAAGCTCATGCTCGACGCCACGAAGCGCCTCGATGGGGCGAACTACGTGCTGTGGGGCGGACGAGAAGGGTACGAGACACTGCTGAACACGGACCTCGCGCGCGAGGAACGGCAGCTCGCGCGGTTCCTCGCCCTGGTCGCCGAGCACAAGCACAAGATCGGCTTCAAGGGCACGCTCCTGCTCGAGCCCAAGCCGCAAGAGCCCACGAAGCACCAGTACGACTACGACTCGGCGACCGTGCACGGCTTCCTGGTCCGCCACGGGTTGGAGCGCGAATACCGGGTGAACATCGAGGCGAACCACGCGACCCTCGCCGGTCACAGCTTCCACCACGAGGTTGCGTACGCGATCGCCAACGGGATCTTCGGCAGCATCGACGCGAACCGCGGTGACTATCAGAACCTCTGGGATACCGACCAGTTCCCGAACTCGGTCGATGAGCTCTCGCTCGCGCTCTACGAGATCATCAGCGGCGGCGGCTTCACGACCGGCGGCTTCAACTTCGACACGAAGCTGCGCCGCCAGAGCCTGGATCGGACAGACCTGTTCCACGGCCACATCGGCGGAATCGACACGTTGGCGCGGGCGCTCCTCGTCGCCGCCGGCATGATCGAAGCCGGGGCGCTGGAGCGACTCCGCGAGGAGCGCTACGCGGGCTGGGCGGGCGATCTCGGAACGTCGATCCTGTCCGGCGACGCGTCGCTGGCGTCGCTCGAGGAGCAGGTCGCCGCGGGCGGGATCGATCCACGTCCGTCGTCCGGGCGCCAGGAACTCCTGGAGAACCTGGTGAACCAGCAGATATGGGCCGCGGACCAGGCCGCGAGGGTCAAGACGGGCGCCGGTCGCTGACCTGGTGGCTCATGTCCTCGGGATCGATGTCTCGACGACGGCGACCAAGGCCGTCCTGATCGACGAATCGGGCGCGGTTCGCGGGGTCGGCGCCTCAGAATACGGCTTCGAGGTGCCGCGGCCGCTCTGGAGCGAACAGGACCCTGGGCTCTGGTGGGACGGCGCCATTGCAGCAATCGGGTCGGTCCTGGCGTCGACCGGCGTCGCGGGCGAGGACATTGTCGCGATCGGCCTGACCGGTCAGATGCATGGCGCGGTATTGCTCGATCGGGCAGGCGAGGTGCTCCGACCGGCGATTCTCTGGAACGACCAGCGGACGGGCGCGGAATGCGATGCGATCCGCCGAGTCGTGGGGCCGGAGCGGCTGATCTCGATCACCGGCAATGACGCGCTGGCGGGCTTCACGGCCCCCAAGCTTGTCTGGGTCCGCAACCACGAACCGGAGGTCTGGAGCCGGGTCGCCCACGTCCTCCTGCCGAAGGATTACCTGCGGTTTCGCCTGACGGGCGACTGCGCGCTCGACAAGGCCGACGGGGCGGGAACCCTGCTGTTCGACCTTGCCGCTCGTGACTGGTCGCCCGAGGTCCTGGACGCGCTCAAGATCGATCCGGCCTGGATGCCACCGACCTTCGAGGGGCCAGCAGTCACGGGATCAGTTACCGCTGCGGCGGCCGCGGCGACGGGCCTCAAGGTGGGCACCCCAGTCGTCGCCGGCGGGGGCGATCAGGCCGCGAACGCGGTCGGTGTCGGCGCGGTTGTCGAGGGAACCGTCGCCCTGTCGCTCGGGACGTCCGGGGTCGTCTTCGCGACGACGAACCGACCGCTCTTCGAGCCCGCCGGCCGCGTCCATGCCTTCTGCCACGCCGTGCCGGATCGCTGGCACATGATGTCGGTGATGCTCTCGGCGGCAGGGAGCCTGCGGTGGTTCCGCGACGCCCTTGCACCGGGCGTCGAGTTCGCCGATCTCGTCGGCCCCGCGGCGGACGTGCCGGCGGGCAGCGATGGCCTTTTGTTCCTGCCCTACCTCACCGGCGAGCGGAGCCCGCACGCCGATCCCATGGCCCGGGGCGCCTTCGTCGGGCTGACCGTGAGCCACGATCGACGCCACCTCACCCGGTCGGTCCTCGAGGGCGTCGCGTTCGGCCTGCGCGACGGGCTCGATCTCATGATCGGCGCGGGCATGCCGGCGCCGAGCCAGATCAGGGCGTCGGGCGGCGGGACCGCGAGCCCGCTCTGGCGCCAGATCCTCGCGGACGTCCTCGGCGCCGAGATCGCGACCGTCAACACGTCCGAGGGAGCCGCGTACGGCGCGGGTCTGCTCGCGGCCGTCGGTGCCGGCTGGCACCCTTCGGTCATGGCAGCGACGGATGCGTGGGTCACGGCGACCGCGGCGGCAGCCCCTGGTCCCGACGCTGCCGTCTACCGCGAACGGCACGCCCGATATCGCGCCCTCTACCCGGCCCTCGCGCCGACGTTCAGGGCAGGCTGACGGGCGCTCGTCAGCCCCGAAGCTCGAGCGCTTCGAGCTCGGTCTGGGTCACGTCGCCCGGCTTCTTGCCGAGGATGATCATCCCGAGGATGTCGTCGGTTGACACGTCGTGCTTGTTCACCGTGTCGACGATCCGGCCGTGGTACATGACGCTGACCCGGTCGGCGAGGTCGTAGACGTCGTGAATGTCGTGGCTGATGAGAAGGATGCCGATTCCCTCGGCCTTGAGCTGACGGACGAGGCCCCGGACCTGGGCGGTCTCGGCCGGGCCGAGGGCTGCGGTGGGCTCGTCCATGATGAGAATCTTCGCGTTGAAGTACACGGCCCGGGCGATCGCCACGGCCTGCCGCTGGCCGCCGGACAGGGACTTGACCGGCATCGTGAAGCGTTGGAAGTTCGGGTTCAGCCGGCCCATGACCTTCCGCGTCGCGTCCTCCATCCTGTCGTCGTCGAGGTTGCCGAGGCGGGTCGTCAGCTCGCGGCCGAGGAACAGGTTCGCCGGGGCGTCGAGGTTGTCGGCGAGGGCGAGCGTCTGGTAGATGGTCTCGATCCCGAAATGCTTGGCGTCGCGCGGGTTGGTGATCTCGCGTGACTCGCCGTCGATCAGGATCTCGCCGGAATCCGGGCGCTGCGCGCCGGACAGGACCTTGGTCAGCGTCGACTTTCCGGCGCCGTTGCCACCGACGAGGCCGACGACCTCACCGGGGTACAGGTCGATCGTCACGTCCCGGACGGCGTGGACGCCGCCGAACGCCACGTTGATGTTCCGCATCTCGACGAGCGGTGTGGCCGCGGTCGAGGGGGCCGGTGTGGTGGCCGTCTCCGTCATCTGTCGTGCCTCCGCACTTATCGCGCCCGCCGGCGGACCCATTGATCGACACCGACGACCGCAACGAGGACGACCGCCAGAACCATGTTGACCTGCGGTGAGTTGAACCCAAGGAAGCCGAGGCCGTACTGGAGCGACTGCATGACGAGTGCCCCGAGAATCGCACCCGGGATCGACCCGACGCCGCCGGCGAACAGCGTCCCACCGATGACCGCCGCGGCGATGACGTACAGCTCGTAACCCGTGCCGAGGTCGAGCGTCCCGCCATTCAGGCGGGCCGAGGCAATCGCACCGCTGATCGCGCAGAGGATCCCCATGAGGATGAAGATCTTCATGATTGTCCAGCGGGTGTTGATGCCCGCCAGTTCAGCAGCGTTCGGGTTCCCACCGTACGCGAAGATGTCGCGCCCGAAGCGACGCCTGGTCGAAAGGAACGTCATGAAGATCGTGACCCCGATCAGGATAACGAGCGGAAACGGGATGCCCGCCTCGATCTGGAGACCGCCGGGTGGCTCCGTGATGGCGTGGGCGACCGCGTACTGGGTCGCCAGGCCGGCCGGCCAGTGATAGCTGTTCGCGGTGTAGACCGCGCCGAGAACCACAACGATCGCGACCACGCCGATCAGTACCTCAGCCCAGAGGGGCCGCAATGGGAAGCCGAACTTCCTGCGCTGGCGGCGGGCACTCACGAGGAGGTAGACGGATGCCACGCAGATGACGATCCCGAAGATCCAGCTGAGCGCTCCCCCGAGCGATCCCTCGGGGCCACCGCCGATGAGCACGAACGTCGGGTCGTCAGGGGCGACCGTCGTGCCACCGCTGAGCTGCCAGATGAGTCCGCGGAAGAGGAACAGGGCGCCGAGGGTCACGACGAACGACGGAATCTCGAGATAGGCGATGAGGAACCCCTGCAACGCCCCGATCGCCATCCCCAGCAGGACGCCGGCAGCGAGGGCGATGATCCAGGCGAGGGGATGATTGACGCCGATCGTGGCCGGGAACACGTCGGCCATGAGGACGGCATACGCCATCCCGATGAACCCGACGACCGCCCCGACCGAGAGGTCGATGTTTCGGGAGACGATGACGAGGACCATGCCGGTGGCGAGGATCGCCGTGCCCGCCGCCTGGACCGAGAACGTAAGGAAGTTGACGGGCTGAAGGATCTGGCTGTTCGCCATGCCAAGGCCGATCCAGATCACGATGAGCGCGAGGACCATGCCGAACTGTCGGAGGTCCACCTCCGTCGCTCGGATCTTGTCACCGAGAAGTCCGAGCATGCTCGGCCGACCACGACCGGTCATCTCATCCGGGGCAGTTCCGGCCACGTTTGTCATGAGCCTCTACCTCTTTGGCTCGTCAACGCCCGATAAGGCCTGAATGGAAGCGACCTGCTCCGCGGGGTCCGCAGGAGCAGGTCGCATCCGATGACGTGCGGTTTCGGATCAGGGGCAGGCGGGTGAGGATCCGGCGGTAACGCCGGCGCAGACGGCTTCCTTGGTGACCCAGCCCG
>JANMPL010000530.1:0-6561 GCA_031369845.1 Chloroflexota bacterium | reverse complement strand
GCGAGATCCGCCGTGATGTCAACGCCGTTCCCGGTTTCTGTGTCGACCAGCCGGAGGTCGCCTTCCAGCTGCGGGTCGAGCTCGTCCGGCGACAGGATGTGCAGGATGATCAGCTCCGAACGGGTCGCTGCGAGCTCACGGATCACGCGATCGGCCGCCGGGTCGAGCAGGTCGGACATCAGGACGACGACCCCGCGTCCGTGGAGCTGGGCTGCGGCGTGGCGGGCCGCGGCCACAAGGTCCGTCGGTCCGGCGGCCGGCTGGATCGCCGACAGGTTGGAGAGCAATCGGAACACCCGTCCAGAGCCTCGGAGCGGCGTCTGGCGACGACTCGCCCGTCCGCCGAGCGCGCTGACTGCGATCCGATCCTCCGACGCCAGGCCGATGTATCCAAGCGCGGCGGCCGCTCGCTTGGCGAACAGCAGCTTCTCGGGCCGGCCCGTCGCCATGGATGCAGACGTGTCAAGGAGGAGCGTGATCGTCACGTCCTCTTCCTCGACAAACAGCTTGACGAAGAGCTTCTCGAGCCGGGCGTAGACGTTCCAGTCGAGCTGCCGGAGGTCGTCTCCGAGCGTGTAGTCGCGATAGTCGGCGAACTCGACGCTCTGACCCCGCTTCACGCTCCGCCGGCCGCCCTTTAGGCCGCCCCGCACTGGCGACCGCAACAGCAGGAGCAGCCGCTCGAGCTGCCGAAGGAAGCCCTCGTCGAAGACCGTGGGGTCGAGGTCGTTGGGGAGGAATGCCGTGCGCGTGCCCTGTGGAGCGGCCGGGTTCGTCGTCGGCTGGGTCATCGCCGAATCGGGGCTTGATCTGTGCCCACGCCTAGCCTCGGCCCGCAGGACCGGGGCTGCTCATTCGACTGCCGGCGGGGCGACCGAGTCGAGGATCGCGCGGATCGTCGCCTCCGTCGTGATCCCCTCGGCCTCGCCCTCGAAGTTGAGGATCATCCGGTGCCGGAGCGAGGGCAGCGCCGCGGCGCGGATGTCGTCGACGGAGACATTGAAGCGGCCGTCAAGGAGGGCGAAGATCTTGCCGGCGGTGACGAGTGCCTGCGCTCCCCGCGGCGAGCCGCCGTATCGGACGTACTCCCTGACGAGCTCGGGGGCGCGCGGCTGATCGGGATGGCTGGCCGCCAGCACGCTGACCGCGTAGGCCGTGATGTGCGGCGCGATCGGGACCGCGCGAGCGAGGCGCTGCATCTCGACGATCTCGGCCGCGGTGGCGACTTTCTCCGCCGTCACCGACTCGGATCCGGTCGTCCGGTCCATGATCGTGATGAGGTCCTCCTCGGAGGGGAACGGGACCATGACCTTGAAGAGGAACCGGTCGAGCTGCGCTTCGGGCAGGGGATACGTGCCTTCCATCTCGAGCGGGTTCTGCGTTGCGAGCACGAAAAACGGGGCATCAAGAGGAAACCGCTGCCGCGCGACGGTCACCTGGTGCTCCTGCATCGCCTCGAGCAGGCTCGACTGGGTCTTCGGGGTCGCCCGGTTGATCTCGTCGGCCAGGACGAGATTCGCGAAGATTGGACCGGGTTGGAAGCGGAACACCCGAGCGCCGCCCTCCTCAATCAGGATGTTCGTGCCGGTGATGTCGGCTGGCATCAGGTCGGGCGTGAACTGGATCCGGTTGAACGTGCAGTCGATGACGTCAGCGATCGTTCGCACGAGCATGGTCTTGCCGAGGCCGGGGACTCCCTCGAGGAGCACGTGGCTGTTGGCGAGCAGCCCGGTCAACGTCTGCCGGACGAGGTCGCGCTGACCGACGATCACCCGCCCCACCTCACGCTCGATCGCCTCGGCGCGTTCGGCGAACGTCTCCGGCGAGATGTGGGCGGTCGAGGCGGCGTGGTCGGTCGTCGTCGATGCGTTCATCGGGTCCTCCGGATCGGTCGCGGCAGCGCCGGCCTCAGTTGGATGGGTCGAGCGAGCTGAAGTAATCCCTGACGAAGTCCTTCACGGACAGCGGGACGTAGTTGCGGTCGAGGGTCGTGAGGGCGTAGTCGTAGAAGTCCCCGAAGACCTGCTGGTATGGCGCGAAGGCGCCGTTGTTGTCGCCCTGGCCGGTCTGATTGCCCTGCTGGCTCTGCCCGTCCCCGCCGGTTCCGGCGATGTACGAGGGATCGCCGGGCTTTCCGAGCCGATCGAACGGCGCGAAGATGCTGGACAAGTCCTCACCGAGGTCCGCCGGGCGGTTCGGGTTCGTCGGTCCGGGCGGGGGACCGCCAGCGCTGTTGCCGGTGCCCAGGTGGCTGGCACTTGATCCGCCACCGCCGATCGCGCCCTGGCCTTGACCCTGGCCCTGGCCTTGACCCTGGCCCTGACCCTGACCCTGACCCTGGCCCTGGCCTTGACCCTGACCCTGACCCTGACCCTGGCCTTGGCCCTGGCCTTGACCCTGACCTTGACCCTGACCTTGACCCTGACCCTGCCCTGACGGCGCCGGGCTTCCGCCCTGACCGGCGCCCGGCGCCGGGCTTCCGCCCTGACCTTGGCCCTGACCCGGCTGTCCCGTGCCTTGCTGACCTGTGCCCTGTTGTCCAGTGCCTTGCTGACCCTGTCCCTGCTGGCCTGAGTTCGCGAGATTGCGTCGTGCATCCTGGAGCTCCGATGCCGCGCGAGCCAGATCGCGATTCAGGTCGACGTTCCTCTCGGCCCCCTGGATCGCCTCCCCGAGACGATCGAGGGCCTCGCGCGCAGCGGCGTTGTTGCCCTGGGCGAGACTCTGAGCGGCGTCCCGGAGGGCCGTCCCTGCAGCGCCACTCGCCTGGCTGGCCGCCGACTGCAGCTCGGCAAGGGCCGCGGCAAGCTCTTTGCGCTCCGCCGGTGTCAACTCGTCCAGCTTGTCGCCGAGCTTCTTCAGATCATCGGCGGCACTCTTGGGATCACCGTCCTTGTTTGCGTTCGGCTGACCGGTGGCGGCGCGGGAGAGGGATCGGCTCAGGGACGCGAGCGAGGATGCCCGCTGCTCGTTTGCCGGATCGAGTTGCGACCGGGCGCTCGTCTCGGCGGTCGAGACCTTCGCGAGATTGAGCTTCAGGTCCTCTGGCTTCTCGCGGAGCTGCCGGGCGAGGTCGCGCAGCTCCTGGGCCAGCCGCGTCCGGGGGTCGTCCGGGCTCGTGCCCTTGGTTTCGAGGTCCTTGGCGATCTCGTCGATACGATCGGCCTGCTGCTTGGCCTCGTCCCTGACGTTCTGCGTCTGGGCGATCGCGACATCCTGGGGGTTCGGGAGCAGGATCAGCGGGACCAGCAGGAGTGCCCCGACCAGCGCGATAGCCCCCGGATTGCGCGACGCGCGTGGCCGGAAGAGGTTCGAAGGAGCAAGCCGGACCGCGGCAGCCGCGTCAGCCCGCTGGCGGCGCACGAAGCGCTCCGTTTGTAGCGATTCGTCGAGCGAGTCGTCGTCCGCGGCGGACATTCCGTCGGCGGGCACAGCTAGCTCTGGGAAGCACACCGCGAGGGCAAGTGCGCTCGCGACCCGATCGCCGAGGTGTGCCTCTGCGTCGACCGCGAGGGCGGTCTCACCGAGCGTCGGTCGCGCGAGGCCGGCCAGCCAGGCGAGGCCGACCAGTCCCGAGACGGGAATGGCCGCCGCGATTGTCGGCAAGACCTCGATTGGAACGATCCGCCCGACCACGAAGAGGACGACCTCAGCCCCGACGACCGTGCCTCCGACCAGCCAGGCCCGCCGAACGATCCGGCGGAGCCACAGACGCCGGCGGTGCGGCCGAAGAGCCGCGCGGATCGCATCCAACGCCGGATCGAGCGGTCCGGTCAGGACGGCGCGCGGATCCGCGAGCTCCATCGCCGGAGCCCCGTGCACCTTCATCGAAGCCCGTGCTCGCCGGCGACGACCGAACGACGGCATCAGGTGACCCTCCGGGAGGGCCGCCGAAGGAATCCCGGCCGCCAGCGGCGCGTCGGCGAGACCAGTTGGACTGAGGAAAGGATCAGGACTGTCGAGAGGACGATCCAGGCGGCGACGCTTCGAGGCCAGAACGTATCGCGGCGGATCCCGAACGGCTGCACGGGGACGACGTCGCTGATGACGGCCTTCTCGGGCAACGTCAGGCCCCTCTGTGCCGGAACGGGGAAGCTGGCGTCCGACGGCAGGATCGTCGTGCCACCGGTCGCGCCACCGCCGATGCCAATGCTGATCGCGCCGTTCGTCACCTCCGCCAACCGAGAGCACCAGCCCCCGTAGCCGTCGGACGCACCGCATATCACGTCGTACTGGGCGGCGAACGGGTTGAACCAGAGGAGGGCCTCCGGTGGTCGGCCCTTGATCGGACCGAAGCCCGTCTGGTTTCCGAACGTGCCCTGGTTCGGCGAGAGGCCGGCCATCTTGGTCCAGAACAGGACGACGAATATCGTGCCCATGGTGAGGGCCATCACGCCGAAGAACGTCACCACGGTCGCCGCCTGGGTCCGCTGCATGAGCGCCGAAATGAAGAGGCCCAGAGAGCCCAGCCCTATCGCGGACGCGAACAGGACGACGTAGCCGCGGAGGACCTCGTCGGGCCCGACGCCGCCGAACACGAATACGATGGCGGTGAGCGGAATTGAGGCAACGATCAGGATGAAGACGTAGGTCAGCGCGCTGAGGAGCTTGCCGATGACGATCGCGAGCGAGGAGATCGGCGTGGCCGACAGCATGTCGAGGGTCTGTTTCTCGCGCTCGAGACTGATCGCCCCGGCGGTGAACGCCGGCGCAAGGAAGACCACGAGAAGCGTCTCAATGATCAACAGCGCACCGAAGATCTCCTGGCCGATCAGCGACGACGCGAACGCTGCGGAGCCTCCGTAGAGTGATCCGGAGTTGCCGTAGGTACGCTCGGCGATCAGCTCCCAGGCCCAGGCAAAGCCCGCGAGGAAGAGCAGGTAAAAGGTCAGGATGACGAAGGCGCGCCGGCCTCGCATCCGGCCACGGAGCTCCTTGACGCCGACCGCCGTGACGCCGTTGAGCCCGAACCGGAGCCACCGCAGCGGTTGCGGGCGGCGCCGGCCCGCTTCGCGCGGCTTGACGGGTGCCACATTGACGTCCACGACGTCGGTCGGCTCCTCGCCTGGGTCGCGGAGCAGGTCGGTCATCTCAGTCATCAGGCCACCTGGGCGTTGGCGGGCGCCTGCCCGGACGTGACCTGGAGGAACAGTTCCTCGAGGTCGCTAGCGGCGCGGGCGAAGCTGGCGACTCTGACACCTGCGCCGACCGCGCGCGACAGCAGTGCCGCGGATTCGTCGTCATCACCCCTGAACCCGAGCTCGATTTGCCCGTCGTCCAGGATCGCCGCCGAGGCCACTCTCGGCTCGTTCGCAAAGTGCAGCCTGGCCTCTTCAATGGCCGTGCCATCGCCGAGGACGCGGACCCTGAGGACGGCGCCGTAGCGGAGTCTCTTCTCGATGTCGGCCACTCGTCCCTGGGCGAGAACCTGGCCATGATCGACGATGGCCACGCTCGTGCAGAGCTCCTCGAGCTCGGGCAGGATGTGGCTGCTGATCACAATGGTCTTGCCGAGCGCGCGAAGCTCCCGGAGCAGCTCACGGAGCTCGACGCGAGCGCGCGGATCGAGCCCGGATGCCGGCTCGTCGAGGAGGAGGACCTGGGGGTCGTGGACCAAGGTGTGGGCAAGGCAGAGCCGCTGCTGCATGCCGCGCGACAGGCCCTGGACGTACGCGTCGCGCTTGTCGCCGAGGTCGACCAGATCGAGAAGGTCGCCGATCATCCGCCGTCGGCGGTCGGCCGGGATGTTGTAGCAACGAGCGAAGAAGTCGAGATACTCCCAGACCTTCATGTCGTCGTAGACCCCGAAGACGTCAGGCATGAAGCCGAGGACGCGACGCGCTTCGTCGGGGTTCCTCCGCACGGAGATCCCGGCGACCTCGGCCTCGCCGGACGTCGCAGCCAGCAGCGTCGCTAGGATCCGCAGGGTCGTGGTCTTGCCTGCTCCGTTCGGTCCGACGAGCCCGAAGATTTCTCCCTGGGCGACCTCGAGATCCAGGCCGGCGACGGCGAGCGTGCCCGGATATCGCTTGATGAGTCCGACGGTCCGGACGATCGCCGTCATCGGATGACCCCCTGGATTGAAAGGCTGAACGACATCCCGACGCCATCCGGGCGATCGTTGACGAATCGGACCTGGATCGTACCCGTGGCGGAATCGACATAGTTGGCGGGGTCGGTCAATTCATAGGTCAGCCCCTGGTTTAGGTGGGGCAGTCGCTGCCATGTACCGGTCGTCAGGTCGAGGACCTCGAGGTCCGGCAGCCCGTCGAAGTCCTTGTTCGCGTCGTCAGTTGGGCAGGGCACGGCGCAGATCTCCGGAGGCACCAGCGGCACTTCGACTGGCACGGGAGCGATCGGCTTGCCACCCAGACCGACCGTCTCGCCGAACCCCATCGCCAGCAGGACCTTCGTCGCGGTGAAGGAGCCGGAGAATGGGATCGGCCGATAGGCGACCGTCACCGATCCCTGGCCGAGGTTCATGTTGAACGGGTCCTTGCTGAAGAAGGCCGCATCCGAGGAAAGGACCGTGCTTCGGATGAGATCCGGGGTGAAGGCGAT
>JANMPL010000512.1:0-1761 GCA_031369845.1 Chloroflexota bacterium | reverse complement strand
CCAACTGCTCGCGACGTATTCGGGAATGACGACGAACGTGATGGGTTCTGGCTTGCCGGGTGGCCACGCCGCGTCGAGGACGTCGAGGTAGGCGAGCAGGGGGCCGGCGAGGGCGCGGTACGGTGAGTCGACGACCACGAGCGGGACACCAGGGATCTGGCGCTCGAACGTCTTGCGGACGCGCGCGGCGTCCTCCGGATCGTCCGAGATGTGGACCGCGCGAACGTCGTCGTCGATCGAACGTCCGACGTTGACGGCTTGGATCGTCGCCCTGTCCACGCCGTGGATCGGCACGACGATCCGTTCCTCGCGCTTCGGGGACGAGACCACGAGTGTCGGATCCACCGCCAGCTGACGCGCCGACCGGCCGTATTGGCGGTTGATGAACAGCATCATCCCGACCAGGAGCGGAACGAGGATCACGACGAGATACGCGCCGTCGACAAACTTCTCGGAGACGACGATCGCGAGGACGACCGCCGTCAGGACGCCACCAGCCGCGTTCACGCCCAGCCGCCAGCGCCAGCCTGACTCGCGACCGCTCAGCCAGTGCTTCACCATGCCGAACTGGCTGAGCGTGAAGCACAAGAAGACGCCGACTGAGTAGAGCGGGATGAGGGCGTGAGTGTCGCCGCCGAATGCGGCAAGCAGGAGGAATGCGACCGTGGCAAGGAGGACGATCCCCCACGAGTAGGCCAGACGGTCGCCGCGGAACGAGAACTGGCGGGGCATGTAGCCGTCCTCAGCGAGGATCGCGGCCAGCCGCGGAAACGCGTTGAAGCTCGTGTTCGCCGCCAGGAACAGGATCAGGGCTGTGCTCGCGGCGAACGTGTAGAACAGCGGCGACCCGCCACCGAACGCGGTTCGCGCGGCCAACGCGATGACCGATGGCCCTCCCTCCTCCGTCGGGCGGAGGCCGAACGCCACTGCGAACACCGTCAGGCCGATGAAGAGAATTGCAAGCAGGACGGCCATCGCCGTCATCGTGTCGGCGGCGTTCTTCGCCTCGGGCTTCTTGAACGCCGGCACGCCGTTCGCGATCGCCTCCACGCCGGTCAGCGCAACCGACCCGCCGGCGAATGCTTTGAGAAGCAACAGAACCCCGAGCGTCTCTGTGCCGAACGGCACCGCGTCGGGCTCCGGCGGGATGGGCTCGACCGTCCCGGTGACGATCCGGAACGCCCCGATCGCGACGATCGTGAGCGCCAGGCCGACGAACATGTACGTTGGAATGGCGAAGATGTTCCCCGACTCGCGCAGGCCGCGGAGGTTCGCGACCGTGATGAGGGCGATCGACACGAACGCGATCTCGATCCGGATGTCGTATGCGCCGGGTATTACGGACTGGATCTGGGCGATCGCCGCGGCCGTGGACACGGCGACCGTCATGACGTAGTCGATGAGGAGTGAGGCGGCCGCAATGAGGCCGAAGATCGGCGCGAGGTTGGTCCGGGCGACGACGTAGGCGCCTCCGCCGTTCGGATACGCGCGGCAGACCTGGCGGTACGACACCGACACGACGGCCAGGAGGATCGCAATCGCGATGGCCACCTGGACCGAGAGGAACAACGCGCCCACGCCGGCCAGGACGAGGACCCGCAGGATCTCCTCGGTCGCGTATGCAGACGAGCTGATCGCGTCTGAGCTGAAGATCGCGAGGGCCTTCTTCTTCGTCAGCCGCTCCTCGATCTCCGCCTCATTCGACAGCGGCCGGCCGAAGATCACCTGGCGCAGCCGAGCGACGGCACGCCCGCGAGCCGT
>JANMPL010000511.1:0-4469 GCA_031369845.1 Chloroflexota bacterium | reverse complement strand
CTCGGCGACGCCGAAGTACATCTGCGACGTGTTCGCATCCTGGAGCAGCTCCCCGCCGACCGTGCAGCGGATGGCGAGGGCCTGGGGATCGGGGATCTCGTCGCGCGTCACGAGGACGGGTCCGATCGGGCAAAAGGTGTCGAGCGACTTGCCGCGGACCCACTGCCCATCGCCGAACTGGATGTCGCGGGCCGAGATGTCGTTCAGGCAGGTGTACCCGAGCACATGGTCGAGCGCATCCTCGACAGAGACCCGACGGGCCATCGTGCCGATCACCACTGCGAGCTCTGCCTCATAGTCGACCTGCTGGGTCAGTCCAGGGTCCCAGCGTATCTCGGCGCCGTGTCCGACGACGGAGCTTGACCATTTGGCGAACACGAGCGGGGCGGGCGGGGGGTCAACACCCTCCTCCGCTGCGTGTTCGCGGTAGTTGCGACCGATGGCTACGACCTTGCCGGGATGCGGAACCGGCGACAGGAGAACCGAGTCGTCGAGCGGCCGGCCGTGGCGAGCGATCCGTGCTTCGTCGACCACGGCCGCGAGCGCGGTCAGCGATGGCGTGCCTTGATCGAGCAATTCTGCCATCGTCGCGGGGCCGCCCGGCAAGAGCTCGTCGGCCGCCAGCCAACGCTCAGCGGCGACGACGCCGAGGACCTCTCCGGAGTCGGTCCGGCAACTGATCAGGCGCACGGATCTCCCATGGCGTTCAGCATTCTGGTCGGTGGACGGCAGACTGAACGATACGATACCCTTCGATCGGCGTCAACACGGGTCTGACACCTAGCCCAGGAGGATCGGATGCCGTTCGATCCCAAGGAACGTCGCCGCGTCGGCCGGACGTCGGTGACCGTCACTCGGCTCGGTTTCGGGGGCGCACCGATCGGTGGGCTCTTCTCGCTTGTCACCGACGAGGATGCCATCGAGACGGTCCACCGGGCGTGGGAGCTTGGCATCCGCTACTTCGACACGGCGCCGCTCTACGGCTACGGCGCCTCGGAGCGGCGGATCGGAGCGGCCCTCGCCGGGTTGCCTCGGGACGAGCTGACGATATCGACGAAGGTCGGCCGCCTCATCCGCCCGGCGGACGCCCTCGCCGATGACGCCGATATCGACCGCCAGGAACTCGACGGTCGGGAGAACGCGTTCTACGTCGGGACCGGTGCGGTCCGCCCCGTCTTCGATTACTCGTACGACGGTGTCATGCGGTCCCTCGAGGAGAGCCTCGAGCGGCTCGGGCTGGAGCGCGTCGACATCGCCTACATCCACGACCCGGACGATCACTGGGAAGCGGCGATCACCGGCGCCTACCCGGCCCTGGAGCGGCTCCGCCAAGATGGCATCGTGAAGGCAATCGGGGCAGGGATGAACCAGTCGGCGATGCTCACCAGGTTCGCCCAAGAAGGTGACTTCGACGTCTTCCTGCTCGCCGGTCGCTACACGCTCCTCGATCAGTCGGCGCTGGCCGACCTGCTGCCGATCTGCGAGGAGAAGAAGATCGGGGTCGTCGTGGGCGGTGTCATGAACAGCGGGGTCCTCGCGGATCCGCGGCCGGGCAGCCGCTTCGATTACGCCCCGGCGGCGACGGACGTCGTCGCTCGAGCCGAGCGCCTGGCGGCCATCTGCGCCCGACATGGCGTCCCGCTGCGAGCCGCGGCGGTGCAGTTCCCGCTCGCACACCCCGCCGTCGTGTCGGTCGTCGCCGGCGTTCGCCGCATCGATCACCTCGAGGAGTACCCGGCGCTCCTTCGCAAGCCGATCCCCGGCGACCTGTGGGCCGAGCTCCGCGACGAGGGCCTGCTCGCCGGGGACGCCCCGGTGCCGCCGGCATCTAGCGGCCCGTGACCGTCGACGCCCACCACCACTTCTGGGATCCGGCGGAGGCTGACTACCCGTGGCTCACCGAGGAGCTCGCGGCGATCCGTCGCCGGTTCGGGCCCGAAGACCTCGAGCCGCTGCTCGAAGCAAGCGATGTCGAACGAACGATCCTCGTCCAGACCCGATCGAGTGTCGCCGAGACGGAAGCGTTCCTCGCGACTGCCGCGCGAACCCCGTTCATCGCCGGCGTCGTCGGCTGGATCGATCTGGTCGACCCGGGCGTCCCCGATGCCCTGGCCCGCCTGCGCGCGGGGATCGGCGGCGAGAAGCTCGTCGGGATCCGCCACCAGGTCCACGACGAGCCGGACCCGGACTGGCTCAGGCGATCCGACGTCCGTCGCGGGATCGAGACGGTGGGCGCCGCGGGTCTCGCCTACGACCTCCTCGTCCGGTCGCGCGAGCTGCCAGCCGCCCTGGACACGGTCCGAGCCCTGCCAAACGTCCGCTTCGTCATCGACCACCTCGCCAAGCCGCCGATCCGCGACGGGCAGCTCCATTCGTGGGCGGAGCTGGTACGACCGTTCGGCGGCCTCGGGAACGTCTGGTGCAAGGTCTCCGGGCTCGTGACCGAGGCCGATTGGGCGACCTGGCGGCCTGACGACCTCGCGCCGTTCGTCGCACACGCGCTCGATGTCTTCGGGCCCGATCGGCTCCTGTTCGGCTCCGACTGGCCGGTCTGCCTGCTGGCGGCGACGTACGGCGATGTTCTCGACGCAGCGCAGGCTACGCTCCCCGATCTGACGACGGCCGAGCTGGCGGCCGTCTTCGGCGAGAACGCTGTCGAGGTCTACCGGCTCTGAGCTCGGCCTCCGGCCGCGGCCGCCGGTGACGCGGCGTGGAGCGGGTCCGACAGGCGGTCGGCGAGCAGGTGCAGGTCGGAGACGAGCGCCGGCACGCGCTCCGCGGTCGCCCGTGCCTTGAGCAGCGTAATGCTCGCCGCATACGGACCCTCGCCCGGCCGCCGGCCCGGGATCATCACACCAAAGCAGACGACCCCCTCCACGGTCTCCTCGTCGTCGATCGCGTAGCCGCGCTGGCGGACATCGATGAGATCCGCGCGCAGCGTGTCGAGCGAGCGGTGGGAGCGGGCGGTGAGGATGGGCAGCTCCCCGAGTCCTGCGAGCCGCCGCTCCAGCTCCCGCGGGTCGAGGCTGGCGAGGGCCGCCTTGCCGGTAGCCGTCACCGTCGCGGGCAGGCGTCGCCCGATCTGCGACGTGAGGCGGACCGGCTGCTGCCCATCGTGCCGGGCGAGATAGGTCATCTCGACACCGTCGAGGACCGCCAGCTGGACCGTCTCCTCGGAGCCCGTCGGCAGCAGCCGGCAGGCCTCGTAGAACTCCTGGACCGCGTCGACGGCGGCGAGATATGCGCCACCGAGTTCGGCGAGCTTGCGGCCGAGGGCGAAGCCCGTCCCGATCCGCCGGACAAGGCCGATGTCGGCCAGGGCATTGCAGATGTTGGCGATCGACGACTTCGGGAGGCCGAGCCGGCGAGCGAGCTCACTGGGGCCGGCCGGAATCCCACCGCTCTCGGCCAGAATCTCGAGGATCGCGCCGGCCCGAGTGACGGCGGGCACCAGGGAGCCCGCGTCGATGTCGTCCTCGCGTTCTTGCGAGAATGTCCCCACGAGCGCCGATTCAGTCGAGTGCGTTGGGTTGTCGTGCACCGGTTCTTGCCCTTGCGCTTACCCGGCTGCCCAAAGCGGGTCACCGAGGCTTGACGACTCCGGTAGAGTCGGTCCAGCATACCGGGCGTTGTCCAGCATACTGGACTTTTCGCGGTTGAGAGGGCCCGACAGGGCCCGGCGCGATCTCGGCCGCCTTCCACACGGGTGCGCGGAGGAGTTCGGAATTGGCTGACCTTCTGGTCGAGATGGTCGGGATCGAGAAGCGCTTTCCGGGCGTCCACGCGCTCGAGGACGCCCGCTTCGACCTCATGGCCGGCGAAGTCCACGCCCTGGTCGGCGAGAATGGCGCCGGCAAGTCGACCCTGATGAAGATCCTCGCCGGGATCCACCAGCCAGATGCCGGCAGCCTGCGGTTTCGCGGCCAGGACGTCGTGATCCCCAACCCACGCGCGGCTCAGCAGCTCGGGATCAGCATCGTCCACCAGGAACTGAACCTGATGCCGCATCTCACGGTCGCCCAGAACATCTTCATCGGCCGGGAGCCTCGCGCGCGGCTGCCGTTCGCCCTCGACGATCGGGCACTCAATACCCAGGCACGAGGCCTGTTCGAGTCGCTCCACCTTCGGATGGACCCTCGGCGCAGGGTCGGCGACCTGGCCGTGGCTGAGCAGCAGATGGTCGAGATCGCCAAGGCGCTCTCATTCAACGCGGCCGTCCTGATCATGGACGAGCCGACCGCGGCGCTCACGGAGACCGAAATCGGCGAACTGTTCCGGATCATCCGGCAGCTCCGCGAGAATGGTGTCGGCGTCGTCCACATCTCGCATCGGCTCGAGGAGCTGAAGCAGATATCAGACCGTGTCACGGTGATGCGTGACGGCCGCTACGTGGCGACGCTCCCGACCGCCGAGGCTCGCCTCGAGCAGATCATCACAATGATGGTCGGCCGGACGATCTTCGAGGAAGC
>JANMPL010000504.1:0-5829 GCA_031369845.1 Chloroflexota bacterium | reverse complement strand
CCGCGATCGGCGCCCGCTGGGAGGGCTACTGGCAGAGCACGAACTGCCGCTGAGCGCGGTGACGCGCACCATCTAGGCTCGAAGCCATGAGCCTCGAGCCCGCCACCGCGACGATCGACCTGCGCTCCGACACGGTCACGCAGCCCTCGCCGGCGATGCGCGAGGCGATCGCGAGGGCGCCGGTCGGCGACGACCAGTTCGGCGAGGACCCGACGACGAACCGGCTCCAGGAACGGGTTGCGGGGCTGCTCGGCAAGGAGGCGGCCCTCTGGCTGCCGACCGGGACGATGGCCAACCACGCGGCGCTTCGTGTGCTGACCCGGCCCGGCGACGACGTCGTCGTTGCCCGGAGGTGCCATGCCGTCTGGTTCGAGACGGGCGGCTCAGCAGCGAACGCCGGCATCCAATTCACGGAGATCGGTTCGGCCGGCCGCTTCTCTCCGGACGAGCTGCGCGACGCGATCAAGCCGCGGGACCACGCGTTCTTCCCGCCGACGACACTCGTCGAGGTCGAGAACACCCACAACTGGGCGGGCGGCGTCGTCGTCCCGCCGGACGCGTCTGCAGCCATTTGTGCCGTTGCCGCCAAGGCTGGCGTCGCGACCTACCTCGACGGCGCCCGACTCTGGAACGCGGCCGTCGCCTGCGGCCGTCCGATCGCCGATCTGGCGGCACCGTTCGACCTCGTATCGGTCGCCCTGTCGAAAGGCCTCGGCGCACCCGGTGGCTCGCTCCTGGCCGGCGGCCGCGACCTCATCGCCCGGGCGGTTCGTTACCGACGAATGGCGGGCGGCGCAATGCGTCAGATCGGGATCTTCGCGGCGGCTGGTGAGTACGCCCTCGACCACAACGTCGAGCGCCTCGCGGAGGACCACGCCAATGCCCGCCTCATCGCCGAGCGCCTCGCCGCGAGCCCCGCGATCGAGCTGGATCCCGCGACGGTTCAGACGAACATCATCGTGTTCGGGGTCGCGCCCTCCGCGCCGGATGCCTCAACGGTCGTCGCCCGGGCACGGGATGCCGGTGTGCTCGTCGTCGCGCTTGGCCCACGCTCAGTCCGGGCTGTCACCCATCTCGACGTGAGCCGCGACGCGTGCCTCCGTGCCGCGGCGATCCTCGTCGACGCCGCGGTCTAGGCGATCCGGCTGACGCCCTGGGCGGCGGCAACCGGGATGACCATCGGGTCGAGGCCGGTCCGGGCCGGGTACTGGTCGAGAACGGCAGTCGTGAACGTGTCGATCGCATCCGGGCGGACAAGGTTGACCGTGCAGCCACCGAACCCCCCGCCGGTCATCCGCGCGGCGACGACGCCCGGGACCGCTTCGGCGATCTCCACGAGCGCGTCCAGTTCCGGCGAGCTGATCTCGAACAGGTCGCGCAACGAGACATGGCCGGCATGGAAGGCCTCACCGACGGCCGCGAGATCACCCGCTTCGAAGGCCGCGACGACCGTTCGGACACGTTCGTTCTCGGCCACGATGTGGGCGGCTCGGCGGGCGACGACCGGATCCAATGTGGCGGCGCCGCGGGCGAGCAGCTCAGGGGTGACGTCGCGGAGCGACCGGATCGAAGGGTCGAGGCGGGCGAGGCCTTCGACCGCCGCCTCGCACTCGGCCCGCCGGACGTTGTACTCGGAGGCTTCGAGCCGCCGCTGGGAGCCAGTGTGGCAGACGACGAGCGCCACGCCGCCAGGCAGGGCGACGGGTCGCCATTCGAGCGAGCGGCAGTCGAGGAGCAGGGCGACGCCCGCGAGCGCACACGACACGGAGAACTGGTCCATGAGCCCGGACTGGACGCCGACGAACGCGTTCTCGGCCCGCTGGCAGATCTGGGCGAGGGTCAGCCGATCAATGCCGTCGGCCGCGTCGCCGAGAAGCGCCCAGGCGACGGCCAGCTCGATGGCCGCCGACGATGACAGCCCAGCGTTCTCGGGCAAGGTGGAGGCGACCACCCCGCGCAGACCATTGGTCGGCAGGCCGGCCTCTGCCAGTGCCGCCGCCGTCGCGGCGGCATAGTCGATCCAGGTCCCGGTCGCCCGGTACGGATCGTCGAGATCGAACCCGCGTAGCTCACCGTTGTCGAGGCGCGTGAGCTCCACGCGCCGGTCGTCCGTCGGCAGGTAGGCGAGCCGGATCTCGCGGTCGATTGCCGCGGGCAGGACGAGACCCTCGTTGTAGTCGGTGTGCTCGCCGATGAGATTGACCCGACCCGGCGAGCGCACGACGCGGACCGCATCCGCGCGTCCCGCGGCGGCGGGTTCGACCGCCGCTAAGGCCTCGATGAGCTCGTCGGGTTGGAACGGGCCCGCCACCTAGTCGAGGGCCCACCATCGCCAGGTCATCGAGGCGACCAGCGGCACGCCCGGGATCGTCGTCGACGGTGCGATGTTCACGAAGTCGGGTGGCGCGGTCTGGGGTTCGATGCAGACGGCATCCCGCGGCTGGTCGTAGACAACGAGGTGGTCACACGACGAAGAGACCTCCAGGCCCAGAACGCCGGGCCACGTGAGACGGGGCGGGGAGCGCAGACCCGTGAAGCAGTCGTCCCAAGGCCCCGCCGGCGGCACGACAAGTTCGCCGGTCGGGATGTCGTCGGCGTCGCGGAGGTACATCCATGCCGCGTCGAGGTGGATCTCGACCGGCGCGGATGGCTCGGCGGAGCGTCCTGCGGCGCCGTCCAGGCGACGCCTGAACCACGGGTGCCAGCCGAGGGCGGCCGGCATCGGCTCGTCGGCTTGAAGTCGGAGGGTCACCTCGAGCGAATCGTCGGTGAGCGCAAATTGCTGAACCACGCGACCGGCGAACGGCCACTCGGGGCCCAGGTCGATCGACATCGTCGTCGGGTCGTCGACGCGCCACGGCCGCTCGAAGACCGTGCCGTGGATCGCGTCGGGGCCAAAGTTGATCGCCAGCTGGACGTCGCGGTCGTCGAACCGGAACTGGCCATGACGGATCCGGCCGGCGAACGGCACCATCGGAAACGAGCCCCACATGACCGAGCTGGCGCCTTCCGTGACGAGCAGCTCGGAGCCGCGAACGACGAGCGACGAGATCCGGCCTCCGTCGATCGCGCTCACCTCGAGCCTCGCGTCGGCGGTTTCGAGGACGAGCGGACCCTCAGCGTTCACGGTCCGTACGCTACCGTAATCGGGTGGACGGCTCACCTCCCGGAGGGCTGCGGTTCGGGCTCTTCCTCAGCCAGTCGAACAAGTCGCTCGCCCGGATCTACGACCAGTTCCAGATGGCCGAGGACCTCGGCTTCGACCACGCCTGGCTCGTCGACCACCTCGTGGACACGGACGGGCCGCCGGAGCACCCGATGCTCGAGGCGTGGACGCTCCTCGCCGCCATCGCCGCTCGGACGAAGCGGATCCGGCTAGGCGTCCTCGTCACGAGCAATACGTTCCGCCACCCGGCGCTGCTGCTCAAGGAAGCCGTTACCGTCGACCACATCAGTGGCGGACGGCTGATCCTGGGGCTCGGGACCGGTTGGCACGCCGACGAGCATCGCCGTTACGGGATCGAGCTGCCGGAGCCCCCGGAGCGGGTCGACCGGTTCGCGGAAGCCGTCGAGATGATCAGCCTCCTGATGAGCCAGCCGCGGACGACGTTCCTCGGAACCCACTACCGGTTGGATGACGCCCCGCTCGAGCCGCGCCCGATCCAGCAACCGCGTATCCCGATCCTGATCGCGGCCCATCGTCCGCGGATGCTCCGCCTCGCGGCCCGCTTCGCCGACCAGTGGGACACCTTCGCCGCACTACCTGGGACGGCCACCGACGGCGTCACTGCCGGCATCGAGGAGCGGATCCAAGCGCTCGACGACGCCTGCCGGGAGATCGGGCGCGACCCGGCCGAGATCCGACGATCGACGTGGGCCAGAGCCACGGCGCTCGAGTCCGACGAGACGTACGAGGCCTTTGTGAACCACCACCGACTCCTGGGTTTCAGCGATTTCTCGGTGGTGCCGCCGGCCGCCGGGGCCGAAGCGGTCCTGCGCCGCGTCGCCGAGGGCGTGATCCCCGAGCTTCGGCGGGCGGGTACGACGGTCGCGAGCGGCTAGCCGAGCCCGGCTCGCCCTTCGTCCGTCCGTCAGCCCGGCCGACCCGTCGCGGCGACGACCGCCCGGGTCAGGCGATCGGTCTTGAGGGCGTCCGGATACGACGAGAACACCCGACCCGGGTCGCCCGAGTCCACCGCGTCCAGGAAGGCCTCAGCCTGGACCTCGTATGGGTCGCGTCCCGGCGGCACCGTGCGGACGGACCGACCATTCGCGAACGACACCTCGAACGATCCCGGCGCTTCGCCCACCCGCCGGACCGTCGTGATCAGCTCTGACGAGGCGAGCTCGAACTCGACGACGGCCGAGGCCAGCCGGCGCGTGTTCGCGAAGCTGCCGATGGCGCCGGACTCGAATCGGAGCAGCGCCGCCGTCGCGTCGACGACGTCCGCACCGGGCGGCACGACCGGCTCCTCGCGAACCGAAACGGCGCCGACGACCTCGGCCTCGCCGACGAGCCATCGAGCAAGGTCGTAGAAGTGGGTTGCCTGCTCGACGACCTGTCCGCCGCCTCCGGCCTCGCGCTGCCACCAGGCGGGAGCGGGCGTGTCGTTCAGCCAGCGCGCTGTGACGAGCCGGGCGGGATTCTCGGCGAGAAGCTGGCGGACCTCGGCCATCGCCTCGAGGGCCCGCAAGTGGTAGCCGACCGCCACCACGAGACCACGCTTGAGGATCGCGGCGGCGACTCTGGCCGGGCCGGCGGCGTCCGTCGCGGCGAGCGGCTTCTCCGTGAGGAACGGGACGCCTCGCTCGACGAGCTGTTCGCAGATCGCCACTGCCGCCGACGGTGGGACGCAGACGTAGGCGATGTCGGGTCGCGTGTCGTCGAGGAGCCGGCGGACGTCGTCATAGGCCGCGACTCCACGGGGCCGGGCGGTCGCCTCGGCACTTTCCAATCGCGCCGACGCGACACCGACGAGCTCCGTCCGCCCGAGGCGATCGAGCGCGGCGAGGTGCGACTGTGTGATCCAGCCCGCGCCGATGAGCGCGAGCCGGAGATCCGGACGGGACTGCCTGGCTTCCATGGCGCGATGGTAGAGCTATCCTCGGGCCGCCTTCGTTCGCTGCCCCGCCATTTCGGGGTTGCACCCGACACCGCGGACCGATTAGGATGGACATACGGACGTCCGTACGTCCTGATGTATCGGCCCCAAGCAGCGGAGGTCCGGTGACTCGGATCGTCCTCGTCGGCGCAGGAAGTGTCCAGTTCACGCGAAACCTGCTCGGCGACATCCTGACGTCCCCCGCGCTGCGCTCCTCGCAGATCGCGCTCCACGATATCGATCCGGAGCGTCTGGCGACAGCGGAGCGCATGGCCCGCTGGACGGCTGCCGCCCTCGACGCGGACCCGACGATTTCTGTCCACCTCGATCGCCGCGAGGCGCTGCAGGGAGCGGACTTCGTCGTCAACACGATCCAGGTCGGTGGAGCGAGGGCGACGCAGCTCGACTTCGACGTACCTGCTCGGTTCGGGCTGCGCTACACGATCGCCGACACCGTCGGCGTCGGCGGTGTGTTCCGCGGCCTGCGGACGGTTCCTGTCGTCCTCGGAATCGCCCACGATATGGAGGAGATCTGTCCAGACGCGTGGCTCCTCAACTACACGAACCCGCTGGCGATCGTTGTCCGGGCCGTCTCTGAAGCGACCTCGATCCGGGTCGTCGGGCTTTGCCATTCGATTTTCTGGACGGTCGACACCATCGCGGGCTACCTCGGTCTGCCGCGCGAAGAGATCGACGCCGCGTCGGCCGGTGTCAACCACCATGCGTT
>JANMPL010000490.1:0-4487 GCA_031369845.1 Chloroflexota bacterium | reverse complement strand
GCGGCTAAGCTCGCGAGGAAGCAGCAGGAGGAGCTCTGGGTCCTCACCTGACAAGATCTGGCTCTCGAGCAGGGGCGCTCATGCCGTGCTTCGCTCCACGAAGCGCTCTAGGTGAGCGAGCGCCTCCGGCAGGTCGTCCCGCCCGAAGCCGATCCGGAAATGATTTCCCGGGAAGCCGAACTGCGACCCGGGCAGCAGCAGCACACCCTCCGCCTCGACCAATTGCGCGGCGAACTCGTCGATCGGAGTCGCGGCGAGCAGTCGCGGGAACGCGATGGAGCCGCCCCGCGGGCGAACCCACGCGAACGTCTCGGAGCGGCGACGGAAGAAGTCGTCGAGCAGGGCGAGGTTGTCGGCGACGATCCGGAGCGACCGGCCGAGGACCTGCTCGCGCGCCCGCAGCCCGATGAGGGCCAGAATCTCGGACGGGGCCGCGGAGCAGATCGTCGTGTAGTCCTTGAACGCCGCGCAACGGGCGAGGAGTTCGCGGTCACGCGTCGCGAGCCAGCCGATTCGCAAACCCGCCATTGCGAACGATTTCGACATGACCCCGAGCGAGACGCCCTGCGGAAACGCGTCCGCGCCGGCCACGAGACGATCGGCCTCGTCGAATTCGAGGAACCGGTAGACCTCGTCGGCGAGGAGGTGGATCCGGCGGTCAGCGAGGGCGTCGGAGAGCCGCGCCCACTGGGCGTGGGTCGGGAGCATCCCTGTCGGGTTGTGAGGAGCGTTGACAACGACGAGGCGCGTCTTCGGCCGCACGGCGCCGATCAGCCGCTCCGCGTCGAGGCCCCAGCGCTGGTCCTCGCGAAGCTCGTGGAGCGTGACCCCCGCCCCGGCCGCCCGCCCCACCTCGTACAGGCTCTGATAGCCGGGCCACGTCACGACGGCGTGGTCCCCGGGGCCGAGAAGGACGTTGGCGAGGCAGAAGATCGCCTCCTCGGCGCCGGCGAAGACGAGGACCTCGTCCGGCTCGATCTCGTCGTAGAGCTCCGCGATCTCCGCCCGGAGGAGTGGGTGGCCACTCGACTCTGCGTAGCCGAGCTTCAGGTTCTCCCAGAGCCCGCGGGTTTCGTCGTCGGCGAGGGCAAGGAGGTCGGCCATCGCGTAGCCCTCGACATCGGACGCACAGAGGAGGTGCTCGACGGCGAACTCCCAGCGGGCGAAGTAGCGCTCGAGGGCGAAGTCGGCGATCCGCATCGGTCGAAGCGCCGGACCCGGCTCAGACCGCCGTCGTCAGCCGTCGACGGCGGCGAGCGCCGAGGTGATCGCGCGGAAGGCGTCCTCTCCAAGGTTGCTGCCGACAGCCAGCCAGCTGATCGCCTCGCCACGGTCGACGACGACTGCCCAGCCGCCGTCATCGGTCGAGATCAGGGTCCCTGCCTGGTCGCCGAACGAGGCGTCGCCGGCCTCGGTGCCGCTCGGTACACAGCCGGCGCCGTCCGTACAGAACGCACCCTCACGGAGCTGAAGGCGGGCACTCTTGGGGCCGCGATACGCGATCTCCAGCCGGCCGCCTCCCGCCCGCCGGTACTCGCCGGCATCGACGAACCAGCCCGAGGGGAGGACTGCGCAGTACACGGTCCAATCGAGCGTCGCGGCGGCGGCCTCGAAGAACTGCCGGTTCTCATCGGTTCCGGCGCAGCCGGCGGCAGCACCCGAGCCGGCGGACGCCGAGGGCGACGGCTCGAGGCTCGACGATGGTTCCGGCGTGTCGAGGGGCTCGATGCTCGGCTCGTCAGGGTTCGATGGTTCCGGGGTGACCAGGGGCTCGCTGGGGCTTGACGTGGGTTCCTGCGTCGGTTCCTCTGGGGTCGCCGTGGGACCGGATGCGGGAACGCAACCGACGAGGACCGCGGCGAGGAGCACGGCGAGCAAGGGGCTTGGGCGCATCTGGGCAGGGTAGCGGTCCGGAGCGGTCGCCGTCAGGTTTGTCGCGCTGGTGTCGCGACCGGGAGCCTGCGGGGACGACCGGTCCATCCAGCCCGGTTGGAACACAGCCCGTTTGGAACGCCCAGCGTTCCAACGCGCGGCCGGACTGGTCGATTTCCGCAAAACGAGCCCTTCCTTCGCCATCTGGATCATCCGGCGTTCCGTACGGCGGCTGGACCGTCCTATTCAGGCCCGCGCGCGGCCCTCGTTGGCTGGTTGGAATGCCAGGCGTTCCAGTTGGATCGCGCGCGTCAGCGTTGACCGTCGATCGTCATCGCCGGGAGCCTCACGATCGATGGATCGACCCCGAAGACATCCCGGATCCGGTCGGGGGTGAGAACCTCCGCCGGCGACCCGTCGGCGACGATCCGGCCGGCATCGATGAGGACGAGGCGCGGGAAGAAAATCGACGCGAGACCCAGGTCGTGGAGCACCGCGAGGATCGTCGTGCCGTCGCGGACGTTGAGGTCGACGAGCAGCTCCATCGTCCCGACCTGGTGCCGTAGATCGAGATGGACGGTCGGCTCGTCGAGGACGAGCACCGGGGCTGCCTGCGCGACTGCGAGGGCGAGGAGCACGAGCTGCCGCTCCCCGAGCGACAGTTCGCGGGCGTCGCGCCCGAGCAGGTGCCCGACCCCGACGCGCTCGATCGCCGCCGCGATGGCCGCCCGATCGGCCGGTCTGGCGCCCCGGAATGGATCCTCGTGCGGCAGCCGGCCGAGGGCGACGACCTCTTCGACGCGCGTCGCGAACGGCAGCGTCGCCTGCTGCGGAACTACGGCTAGTCGCCGGGCGATCGCGCCGCGGTCGAGCCGCTCGATCGGGACGCCGCCGAGCGATGCCCGGCCCGCCGCGGGTCGGACCAGCCCGGTGAGGACCCGCAGGAGCGTCGACTTGCCGGCACCGTTCGGTCCGATCAGCGCCACTCGCTCCCCCGCCCCGATATCGAGATCGACACCACGGACCACGGCTCGACCGCGGTACTCGACGGTGACGTCGCGAAGCTCGATCACAGCTCGTACCCGCTTCGCGACCGGCGGAGGAGGAAGAGGAAGAACGGTGCCCCGATGACCGCAGTCACGACGCCGACCGGGATCTCGCCGAGAAGCCGCGCCGCCAGGTCGGCGAAGGCGAGGAGCCCGGCCCCGCCCAGCGCCGACAACGGCAGGACGACGCGGGCATTCGGGCCGACGATGAGCCGGACGACGTGCGGCACGACGAGCCCGACGAAGCCGATCAGGCCGCTGACGGCCACGGCGGCCGCCGTGACGAGCGACCCGAGGGCGAGCAGGATCGCCCGCTCCCGTCGGACGTCGACGCCAAGGTGAACGGCGGCCTCCTCGCCGAGGAGCAGGCCGTTGAGCGCCCGCGCCCGGACGAGGATGAAGGCGGAGCCGATCGCGACGAGCGGCACAGCACCCGCGAGCTGGCTCCACGACGATGTGTCGAAGCCGCCGAGCAGGTACGAGAAGATCTGGCGGAGCGCGGCGCCTGACAGATACATCGCCATCGCCAGGCCCGCCGCCAACAGCGACCCGACGGCGTAGCCCGTGAGCAGCAGCGACGTGAGCGGCGACAGCCCACCGATCCGCGACAGCCGGTAGACCGTGAACACAGCGGCCAGCGCGCCGAGGAACGCGAGCACGTGGACCAGCCCGAAGCCCAGGAACGTCAGGCGGATCGGGATAACGACCGCGATCGCCGCGCCGAGCGCCGCCCCGGAGGCCGTCCCGAGCACGTACGGGTCGGCGAGCGGATTTCGAAGCAGCCCCTGGAACGTGGTTCCGGCCACCGCCAGGCCGGCCCCGACCACCATCGACGTGAGGACCCGAGGCAGGCGCAGGTCCCAGACGATCGTCTCCGTCGCCGCCGACCACGTCCGATCGACATGGATCCCGAACAGCCGCTCGACAAGGATCCCGATCGTGTCCGCGGGTGAGATCGGGACGGTGCCCAGCCCGACGCCCAGCACGAGCGCGACCCCGAGGGCGGCGAGCCCCCCGGCCCCGAGGAGGATCGGACGACGACCGGCGCGCCCGATCCAGGCGACGGTTGGTCGCCGGGATGCGAGCGCGCTGTCGGTCGTCATCGTCGCGAACGTCTCGGCTACGGCGCGGCCGAGGCGGAGGCGGCTGGCGACGGCGACTCTGCGGACGACGGCGCGCCAGGGATGTTCGCGTCGGGGTGGATCGCCACGGCGAGCAACTTGAGGCCTTCGACGAGACGCGGACCGGGACGCGTGATGACGACGTCATCGACGGGGCGGATCTGGCCGTCCTTGACCGCGGTCATGACGTTCCAGCCCGGTCGCACCGCGACTGCGTCGGCGGTTGCGCCGTACGCCGCGTCGCCGAGGAGGATGACCTGGGGGTCCGCCGTCACGAGCGTCTCGAGCGGGATCTCGAAGCTCGTGGTGCTACCGGTCGTGATCGGCTGGCCGCCGGCGAGCTCGATCATCTTGGCGAGGAACGAATCGTCGGCGGCGGTGTAGATCTCGCGGGTCGCATCGAGCTCGTAGCAGACGCGCGGCTTCTCGAGCGCGCTCGTCGCGGCCC
>JANMPL010000215.1:0-4827 GCA_031369845.1 Chloroflexota bacterium | reverse complement strand
CACCGCGTCGGCGTCGCCCTCGTACGAGTCCTGGTCCGCGACGAGGGCCGTCTCCTCGAGCAGTCGATCCAGCGCATCGTCCGGGGCGAGATCGTCGTAGCGCGTCGTGACGGAGCGCAGCTCGAGCAGGTTCGCCCAGCGGTCCTCGCCATCCTCGGAGCCGTCGGCGAGCATCGCCCGATAGCCGGAGGCCTCGAGGACGTCGTCGAGCAGCTCCGGGAGCGGCAGGACCCCGACCCGCGAGCGGAGGCGACGCACGAGCGCGGCGAAGTCCGCCAGCGACGTCCGAGCCCGCGGGGCGAGCGTCTCGATCTCGCCCCGGCCCGCGCGCTCGATCGCCTCCCACGTCGAGACCTCGTCGCGGCGCGCGACCGCCCGCAGTGCCTCGATCGTCTTCTCGCCGATCGCCCGCGCCGGGACGTTGATGATCCGCTCGAAGCTGACGCTGTCCGTGTCGGAGCGGAGGACCCGCAGGTAGGCGAGGGCATCCTTGACCTCGCGCCGGGCGTAGAACCGCGTCCCGCCGACGAGCTGGTAGCGGATCCCGTAGCGGAGGAACGATTCCTCGATCGCCCGGGACTGGGCGTTCATCCGGTACATGACCGCGACGTCGCGGGCCCGAACGGCCTCCTCGTCGTCGTCCGCGCGCCTGGTGAGGACCGAACCACGGCCGCCGACGAGGCCTTCGATCTGGCGGGCGATCCACTCGGCCTCTTCTTCCTCGTTGTATGCCTCGAAGCGCTGGATCGGGCGGCCGCCTGCCTGGGCCGTCCAGAGCTTCTTGTCGGTCCGCTCCGTGTTCCGCGAGACGACGGCGTGGGCGGCGTCGAGGATGAGCTGCGTCGAGCGGTAGTTCTGCTCGAGTTTCACGACGGTGGCGTCGGGGTAGTCGCGCTCGAAATCGAGGATGTTGCGGATGTTCGCCCCGCGCCAGCCGTAGATCGACTGGTCGTCGTCGCCGACCACCGCGAGGTTGCGGTGCTTGGCGGCCAGCGCCCGGATCCAGAGGTACTGCGGCCGGTTCGTGTCCTGGTACTCGTCGACGTGGAGGTAGCGCCACCGATCCTGGTAGCGGGCAAGGGCATCGGGCGCCTCGTCGAAGAGGCGGACGGCCTCGAGCAGGAGATCGTCGAAGTCGAGCGCGCCGACCTGCTTGAGCCGCTCGACGTACCGCTTCGCGAGCCTGGCGATCACCTTCTCGTGGTGATTGACCGCGTTCTCGGCGAGGAACGTCGCGTCGAGCATTTCGTTCTTTGCCCGGCTGATTGCGCCCAGCACTACCGACGGGCGGAACTCGCCGGTCAGCGGCATGTCCTCCTCGCGCAGGATCGTCTTCATCAACGCCTGCTGATCGTCGGTGTCGTAGACGACGAAGCGCCGGCTGATCCCGATCGCCTCGCCGTCCCGGCGAAGGACCCGTGCGCAGAGGGCATGGAACGTGCCCGCCTGCACGTCGCGACCCGGTTCGCCGACGAGCGCGATGATCCGCTCCCGCAGCTCGCCCGCCGCGCGGTTCGTGAAGGTCACGGCGAGGATCTGCCACGGTCGCACGCCCTTCACGCCAATGAGGTACGCGATCCGGTGAGCCAGGACGCGTGTCTTGCCGCTGCCGGCGCCGGCCAGGATGAGGAGGGGTCCGTCGGTCGTCGTGACCGCCCGCGCCTGTTCCGGATTCAGGTGGCCGACGATCTCCTCCGCCCGTTTCGCCGCGGCGAGCTTGCGTGTCAGCTCTTGGGCAGCCTCCCGCGCTTTTCGCTCGTCGGCAGTGAGCTCAGGCGGCGTCTCGCCGGGAATCGGCGCGTCGCGCAGCCAGTCCGGCTCCGCGGGGGGCACCGGGCCCACGTCAGCGTCGTCGACAAAGGCCGTCCCGTCGGGGGCCTGGGCGCCGTCGGCTGGGGTGCCGGCGGTCCGGCGGCGGGTCGTGGGACTCACTCCCTCATTGTAGGTCGGCGGCCTTCACGCGGCCTTTGTCCGCGCAGTCCGCGCATGAAGAAGCCCCGGGTCGGCGGTTGCCGGCGCGGGGCTTCGATGGCTGCGTTGGGAAGGGTTGGTTACGGGGCGATCTGGTCCGCCGGCGGGGCCTCGACGGAGACGCTGCCGCCGTACTTGAACTCGAAGGTCATGCCGACGGTGCCAATGTCAGGAGCCGTGACCGAAAGCGAGAGCTTGGCCGGCAGCCGATCGTTCTTGCGGGTCCACAGACCGAGGCTGAAATCACCCTCGGTCGCGGTCGCGGTGGGATCCATCGCCTTGAGGTCGGCGGCCGTCAGCTTGAGGATTACGTGGTAGCAGTCCTGGTCGCCGCACTTCTCATCGGCTTCCTTCGTCGGCGGCGTCGGCAGCTTGTCGAGCAGCGCCTTGAACTGGTCGATCTGCTTCGCCAGCTCCGCGACATCGGTCACGGGCTTGCCGGACTCCTGCGGGACGTCTACCTTCGTGAACTTGTCGGCCGAGCCGCCGGCCATCAAGGCGAGGGGGCCAGCGATCTTGTAATAGGCGGCTGTGTCGATCAGGAGCGCGTCGATTCGCGTCCCCATGACGGTCGGCGCGTCGAGCGAGAACTTGGCCTTCTTGCCGGGAATGTCGGCCGCGGCGCTGATCTTCACCGTCGAGAGATCGAGCGCTCCCAGGTCCGGCAGCGTGACCGAGCCGGTGAACGTGCCGGTCACCTCGACGGTCTTGAGGTCCTTGAGGCTCAGGACGGATTCGGTGAGGATCTCCTTGGGATCGGTGAGCGCCGGCAGTGCCGGAGTCTGCGCGCCGCAGGCCGCGAGGACGAGCGATGCCGTCGCGAAGAGTGCGACGAGGATGAGCGCGAAGCGTCGAGTCACGAACTTCTCCCCAGTGGTACGCGTTGTGGCCGGCACAGGGTCGCCGCCCGGTTAGTTTGCTGTCAAACGATGGAATCCCGGCCGTCTGGCCGGCAGCGAAAGCCCCGGGCCGGCGGATGCCGACCCGGGGCGCTCGTTTCGCGAGAGACGTTCCCGACTAGAAGTCCATCTCGCCGCCATGGCCGCCGTGGCCGCCGGCTGCCGTCTTCTCCTTCTCCGGGATGTCGGTGATCAGGGTCTCGGTCGTCAGCACCATCGCCGCGATCGAGGCCGCGTTCTGGAGGGCGGACCGGGTCACCTTGCGGGCGTCCACGATCCCCTTCTTGAACATGTCGCCGTACTCGTTGCGGAGTGCGTCGTAGCCGTGTCCGAGCTTGGCGGCACGGACCTGGTTGACGACGACCTCACCGGACTGGCCGGCGTTGTCGGCGATCTGACGGGCCGGGGCCTCGAGGGCCTTGCGGACGATGTCGACGCCGACCTGGGCGTCACCCTCGAGCTTGATCTTGTCGAGGGCCGGGGCCGCCTGCAGGAGCGCCGTGCCGCCGCCGGCGACGAGGCCCTCTTCGACGGCCGCACGGGTCGTCGAGAGCGCATCCTCGATGCGGTGCTTCTTCTCCTTGAGCTCGACCTCGGTGGCCGCGCCGACCTTGATCACGGCGACGCCGCCCGACAGCTTGGCGAGACGTTCCTGGAGCTTCTCCTTGTCGTAGTCGGAGGTCGTGTCCTCGATCTGGGCCTTGATCTGGCTCATCCTGGCCTTGATCTGATCGGCCGAACCGGCCCCGTCGATGACCGTCGTATCGTCCTTGGTCGCAACGACGCGACGGGCCGAGCCGAAGTCCTCGACAGTGACCGAGTCGAGCTTGCGCCCGATCTCCTCGCTGATGACGGTGCCGCCGGTCAGGACGGCGATGTCGCGGAGCATCTCCTTGCGGCGATCGCCGAAGCCCGGCGCCTTGACGGCGAGGACCGAGACGGTGCCACGGAGCTTGTTGACGACGAGCGTCGCGAGGGCCTCACCGTCGATGTCCTCGGCGATGATGAGCGTCGGCTTGCCCTGCTGGACGGCTTTCTCGAGGGCCGGGAGCATGTCCTGGACGCTCGAGATCTTCTTGTCGGTGATGAGGATGAGCGGATTCTCGAGAACCGCCTCCATCCGGTCGGGGTTGGTGACGAAGTACGCCGAGAGATAGCCCCGGTCGAACTGCATGCCCTCGGTGTATTCCTTCTCGAGGCCGAGGCTCTGGCCTTCCTCGACGGTGATGACGCCGTCCTTGCCGACCTTGTCCATCACCTCGGCGATGATCTCGCCGACTTCCGGATCCGCGGCCGAGATCGCCGCGACGGCCGCGATCTGCTCGCGGGACGAAACGTCGACCTTGTGCTTCTCGAGCTCGGCGACGATCGCGTTGACCGCCAGCTCGATGCCGCGCTTGACGACCATCGGGTTGGCTCCGGCGGTCACGACGCGAAGGCCTTCGGCGACGAGCGCCTGGCCGAGGACGACGGCGGTGGTCGTGCCGTCTCCGGCGACGTCGTCGGTCTTGGTGGCGACTTCCTTGAGGAGCTGCGCGCCCATGTTCTCGAACGGGTCGTCGAGCTCGATGTCGCGAGCGATGGTGACGCCGTCGTTGGTGATCGTCGGCGCGCCGAACTTCTTGTCGAGGACGACGTTGCGGCCCTTCGGACCAATCGTCACCTTGACGGCATCGGCGAGCTTGTCGATGCCCTTCTTGAGACTGCGACGAGCGGTCTCGTCAAAGATCAACTGCTTAGCCAATTTGGATGTCCCTCCTGGAGACGTGTGTGGGGGTCGAATTTGGCATCCTGAGCGGTGAGCAATCTCTCGCTCGCCGACGGCCGAGGGCGCTCGATGGAGCGCATCGGCCGGAGGATTCAGTCCTCGACGATTGCGAGGATGTCCTTCTGGCTGACGATCAAGAGCTCCTCGTCATCGATCTTGAACTCGGTCCCGGCGTACTTCGCGTACAGG
>JANMPL010000357.1:0-1650 GCA_031369845.1 Chloroflexota bacterium | reverse complement strand
GCGCGATGCAGGCGTTCAAGGGCCTCCTCATCGAGCGGCCCGGGTCGACCCGGGTCGTCCTCCACGTTCCGGCCCAGACCGGAGCGTCGTCCCTGCCGATGGAGCTCCGCCGCGGCGTGGCGTACGACTCGGACCTGCTGGCGGAGGTCCGACGCCGCCTCGGAGACGGCATCGTCGAGCTGAGCCTCGGCTCGGGCTAGGCGCCGCTCGCGCGGCGGAGGGCCTGGACGGCCGACAACTGCTCGTGAAACTCGGCCCGGACGGCGTTCACGACGTCCCGCTCGACGTCGAGCTCCCGGGCGATCTCGTTCACAGTTGAGGCCTCCTCGGCCGTGATCGTCCCGTCCACGGCCCCGATGGCGAAACAGCAGCGGAGGAGCGCGACCCGCTGCTCCGGCGTCGAGATGTCGCGGAACTCGCGGGTGACGACGAAGTCCTCCGTGGCGCCCTGGACGCGCGCCTGGACCTTGGCCATCTGGACCACGAGGACGGCCTGCGACGTGTCGAGCCCGCCGAACTGGATGGCGAACTGCTCCATGAGCGCGGTCTCCTCGCCGCTGATGTCCAGGTCGGCGGCCGCCGCCCGGCTCATGACGTAGGCAAAGCAAGCGAGGTAGCGTGCTTCGTCGGGCGGCAGCGCTTCGAGACGAGCCACGATCCGGCGGGCCGTGGCTGTTTCCGCCGACGATCCCGGCAACGGGGCCTCGTCGTCGCCGACGGGCAGGCGCGGATCCAGTTCAGGGCGACGGTCAAGGCCGAGGAAACGGCGGAACATCGAGGCTCTCCTTACCAGCGATCGTAGGCGGGATGGCCGGGTTTCACGGCGACGAACGTGCCGCGGCAAGTCGCGGCGATCTCCCCGCCGGCCGAAAGGGTGGCTTCGACCGTCGCCCGGTCCTCACCGGATTCGACGACCCGAGCGGACAGATGAACCGGGCCGGTCGACGGCGTCGGCCGTCGCATCCGGACTGCGTAATCGAGGGTGACGGTTGTCGGCGGCCGGTCCGCCCCGCGCAGCCGCATCAGGTGATGGGTCGCGGTCCAGTTCGAGTGGCAATCCAGCAGCGAACCGATGATCCCCCCGTTCAGGACGCCGTCGAAGGCCTCGTGATGGGGAGACGGGGTCCAGTCCGCAACGACTTCGTCGGGGTCGTCTGCCGATGGATAGCTCCTGATCCGGAGGCCCTGCGCGTTGGCCGGGCCGCAACCGAAGCAGCGACCCTCAGGGGCGTAGCGCTCCTGGAGGCTCAGGTCCGTCCGCTCGGTCATCGGCCGGAGTATCGCAGTCTTCCTCGCCGTCGGCCGATTCCGCATCCACGTCCCGCCCGGCCGCGCGCTTGATCGCCCCGGCGATCCGGCTGCGGAAGAAGAACGGAACGGCGATGAGGCTGGCCTGGGCAATCGGCACGACCATGCTCGTGGTCGACGGATCGACCATGCACGCGATGCAGGCGAGTTCGGAACCCATGGACGAGGAATACCCGACGATCGGCCAGTGCGTCAAGCGTATGTACTCGTCCAGTACCTGCGTTACACATCGACCCCGACGGAGGCCAGGTATTCGGCCGGGGTGAGGTAGCCCAGGGCCTGGTGCGGGCGGATCGTGTTGTAGACGATCTCCCAGGCGCGCAGTCCGGCCTGGAACGCGGT
>JANMPL010000327.1:0-2306 GCA_031369845.1 Chloroflexota bacterium | reverse complement strand
CCGGCTGAGATCGCGTTGACCCGGATCCCCGCTGGGCCCAGGTCGGCGGCGAGGTATCGGACCGACGCCTCGAGCGCGGCCTTCGCGACGCCCATGACGTTGTAGTTCGCGACAACCTTCTCGGCCCCGTAATAGGTCAGCGTCAGGACCGACGACCCGGGGCGGAGCAGCGGCTGAGCCTCGCGGGTGATCGCGACGAGGGAGTAGGCCGATACGTCGAGGGCGAGCGCAAATCCTTCGCGCGACGTCGCCGTGAAGGCGCCCTCGAGATCCTCGCGACGGGCGAAGGCGAGCGCGTGAACGAGGATGTCGAGCGACTCGTGGGTCTCCGCCCATTTCGAGAAGACCCGTTTGATCTGCTCGTCGTCCTGGACGTCGCACGGCTCGATGAACGTCGAACCGATCGACTCGGCGAGGGGCCGGACGCGTCGCTCGATCAGCGATTCAACCGACGAGAAACCGATCGTGGCGCCCTCGGCGTGAAAGGCCTGGGCGATCCCCCAGGCGATCGAGTGGTCGTTCGCGACGCCGAAGATCAGCGCGGTCTTGCCGTCAAGCAGGCCCATCAGCACCTCCCGGTCGGAGCATACGACCTAGCATGCGCCCATGACCGAACTCTCGGAGGCACTCGCGGGCGTGCGCGGGCTGGTTCTCGATGCCGACGGCGTGATCGTCCTCAAAGGTGAGTTCCTGCCAGGCGCGCCCGAGGCGCTCGCCCGACTCGCAACGCTGGGCATCCCCTTCCGAATCGTCACGAACTTCTCGGCCGCCCATCGCGACACACTCGCGGCGCGATTCGGCGGCGGTGCGACGCCTCGCGACCGGTTCATCACGGCGGCCTCCGCCGCGGCGACATACACCGCAACGCACTATCCGGGTGGCCGCCTCTTTGTGATCTCGGCGGCTGATGCCTTGCGCGAGTTCGACGGCCAGATCCTCGTCTCGGCGGATGACGCCGATGCCGCCGCGCCCGGTGACCTCGCCGCCGTGGTCATCGGCGATGGTGGGGATGACCTCAGCTACCGCAACCTCAACGTCGCCTTCCGCGCGATCCGGCGCGGAGCCGAGTTCGTGGCCATGCACCGCAACCCGTGGTGGCTGACGCCGCGCGGCGAGACGCTCGACGCGGGCGCGTTCGTCGCCGGCCTCGAGGTGGCGACGGGCCGCGCCCCGGTCGTCTGCGGCAAGCCCTCGCCGGTTGTGTTCAAGCAGGCGCTGGCCGGGCTGGCCGCCGACCTCGGTGTCCGGCGACTTCCGGCGCGCGATGTGGCGATGGTCGGTGACGACCCGGTGGCCGACATCGCCGGCGCCCGCCGCGGCGGGCGCCGTGGAATACTCGTGCTGACCGGCAAGGTCGGTGCCAGCGAAGCCGCGTCCGCCATGTCCGGACCGGCCGGGACCCGCCCGACAGCCATTGCCGAATCCCTGCTCGAAGTCGTTGCCGCGCTAGACTGAGCCACCACACCCGAACCCTTCCGCCGAACCGAGGACCCCCTTCCATGACCACCGAATCGAAGCCGCGTCTCAAGATCACCTACGCCACGCTTCGAGCCGACAACGAGGAGCTTCACAAGCTGTACGAGGCCGGCCTCGAAGAGGCGAAGAGGGAACTCGGCGGCCATCACCTGAACGTCGTGAATGGCCGCGATCGGGCCGGCGACGGGGAGTTCACCGTCACCTCGCCGATCGATCGCAATCTGGAGCTCGGCAGCTTCGCCCGTGGCACCCGCGACGACGTTCGCGACGCCGTGGCAGCCGCGCGCTCCGCTCAACCGGCCTGGGCCGCGAAGCCGTGGAAGCAGCGCCTCGAACTGATCCGCAAGGCTGCCGACCTGATCAGCGAGCGCCAGATGCGGTACGCGGGGCTGATGGCGATCGAAGTCGGCAAGACGCGGCTCGAGGCGCTCGGCGAGGTCGAAGAGGCCGCCGACCTCCTCCGCTACTACGCCCAGACGATGGAGGACAACGACGGCTACGACCACCCGATGGACAACCTCGGGGACCCGGCCGTCCACACCCGCTCGATCCTCCGACCACACGGCGTGTTCGCCGTCATCAGCCCGTTCAATTTCCCGATGGCTCTGGCCGCGGGTCCGACCGCGGCCGCGCTGATCGCCGGCAACACCGTGGTCTTCAAGCCCAGCTCCGCCGCCCCGATGTCGGGCGTCAAGCTGATCGAGGCTTATCGCGACGCGGGGATCCCGGATGGCGTCGTCAATCTCGTGATGGGCCCGGGCGAGACCGTCGGCGCCGAGCTGCGCGAGAACCCCGGCATCGACGGGATCGTCTTCACCGGCTCGTATGCG
>JANMPL010000326.1:0-8370 GCA_031369845.1 Chloroflexota bacterium | reverse complement strand
GCGACCCAGGCGACCCAGGCGAGCCAGACGAGCCACGCGAATGGGGGAACACGCACTGACGACGACATGGAGACCACACGATGACCCTCCGCTCCGGCGGACGCCCTCGAGACGCTCGGCAGGCCCACCCGATCGCCGACGACACGCACGAAGAGCCGTGGCAGCCGGAATACCGGCGACCACCTGAAAATGGATACGGATCGAACGGTGGGGGCTACGGTCGACGGGGGCGCGGTGGCGGCAATGGCGGCGGCCACGGGGGCCTCATCAGGTTCCTGCTGTTCGCGGTGATCCTCGCCGCGATCGTCCTCGTAGCTCTCGTCACCGTTCTCCGACCCGTCGTCCGAGGCGCGGTGATTGGCTGGGCGGCCGATAACCCCGGCGCCCTCGGCGTGCCGTTCGTCGCCGACCTGGTCCGCGAGGACCTCGGCAAGAGGCTTACGGATCCTGCCTCCAACGACACGGAGCAGGTCACGTTCGTCATCGGCTCGGGGGAGAGTGCGACAACGATCGCCGCACAGCTCGAGGAGGAGGGCTTCCTCAAGGACCGCCGCGCGTTCATCTACATCGCCGTCCAGAAAGACCTCACGTCAAAGCTGAAGTCGGGCGAATTCATCCTCCGTCGCTCGATGACGCCGGATCAGATCGTCACCGCGCTCCTGGCGCCGTCGGCCGTGCCGTACGTCGAAATCAAGCTTCGGACGGGCCTCCGCCTCGAGCAGGTGACGGCGCTACTCGAGACGCTCCACGGCCTGACGATGGACCCCCACGACTTCTACGAGCTCGCGACAACGCCAACGCCGGAGCTATTGGCCGACTACCCCTGGCTGGAGCTCCCCGACGGCGCCTCGCTCCAGGGCTACCTCTGGCCGGCGACGTATCGCGTCCTGCCGGACACCACCGGCGAGGAGCTCGTACGGCTCATGCTCGATCGCTTCCACAACGCGGTCGAGGGCCGGATGATCGTTCCCGCCGAGCGGGGAATGACGTTCCGCGAGGTGTTGACGCTCGCCTCGCTCGTCGAGCGGGAGGCAATTCTCGACGACGAGCGAGCGCTCATCGCCGGCGTGTACCAGAACCGTCTCGACGGGAAGCTCGGGCATCGGCTGCTCCAGGCGGACCCGACAGTCATCTACGCCTACGACACCGTACAGCTCAGCGAGCGTGACTTCGCGACCTGGCGCGATTACCGCTTCTGGGACGTTCCGAAGGACATCGGCATGTCGGAGATCACGCTGCCCGAGGATCTCCAGGGCTACCAGACCTATCAGACCGAAGGGCTCATCCCCGGTCCGATCTGCACGCCCACCCTCGCATCGATCGACGCCGCGCTCGCCCCGGACACCGCGGAGGGCTACGTCTTCTTCCTGGCGAAGAACGACGGCTCCGACGGCCACGCCTTCGCGAGGGACCAGAAAGAGCACGACGCCAACCGCAAGAAGTACGGGTATTGATGGCCGAGAGCACCTCAGGGAGCGCCTCCGGGCTGCCGAACCCCGCCGACTTCGCGGCGGCGCCCACGGCCGACGACCACGCCCGCTGGGCCGCGGCCGACCGGGCTTCTCGGCCGGTGCGGCTTGCCCGACTTCGGGCAAGGTTCCGGGAGCACGGGGTGCAGGCCTACTTCGGCGTCCGTCGCGAGAACACGCGCTACATCACAGGCATCGTGCTCGGCGAGGGCGAGGAGAAGGTCGCCGGTCATTCTGGCCAGTTCCTGGTCGGTGAAGACGACGTCGTCGTCCTGGCCGATTCGCGCTACACGATCCAGGCCGGGCGGGAGGCGAGTGGCGCGCGGGTCGAGGATGTCGGCTACGACCTGCCGGCGAAGTGGGGATCGCTCGTAGCGTCGGTCGGCGCCAAGCGGGTGGCCGTCGAGGCGGGGTTTGTCTCCCATGCGCTGTGGCGCCGGCTCGAGGCGGCCGCCGCGGGCATCGAGCTCGTTCCGGTCGAGGGCTGGATCGAGGCGGATCGTGAGATCAAGGAGCCGGCCGAAGTCGAACGGATCGCGGCTGCCTGCGCGGTCGCCGACCGTGCGCTCGCCACGCTCCTGCCCCGGATCCGACCCGGCGCCACGGAAGCGGCGCTCGCCCTCGAGCTGGAGTGGCTGCTCCGGACGGGCGGCGCGGAGGCTGTCGCCTTCGACCCGACCTGTCTCGTCGGCCCGCAGGCGGCCCTGCCGCATGGGTCGCCGGGAGAGGCGCCGGTCACGAGTGGGTCCGTCGTGCTCTTCGATTTCGGAGCGCAGGTGGCTGGGTACCGAAGCGACATGACGCGGACGCTCTTCGTCGGCGAGCCGTCGGAGCGGGACGCGGCGATCTACGGCCTCGTCGCCGCGGCTCAGGCAGCCGCGATCGAGCAGCTCGAGGCCTGCCTCGACGGGGAGCTGGAAGTGCCGTCCGGACGCGACCTCGATGGCATCGCCCGATCGCTCATCGAAGCCGACGGCCGCTGGCCGGCGTATGGCCACGGGCTTGGCCACGGGATCGGGCTCGCGACGCACGAAGGGCCGTCGCTCAGCCGATCTGCCCGCGACGGGCCGCTGCCATCGCCGACGGTCTTCTCGGTCGAACCGGGGATCTACCTCGAGGGCGAGACCGGCGTCCGGATCGAGGACCTTGTGTTCCTCGACGCAAGCGCGGGTCGCCTTGACCGTCTGACGCGGTTCCCGAGTGAGGCGGTCGTCGTCGGGGTCTGATCGTCCTCGCGAGAGGTCGTCGGCTACAATCGCGGCCGTGACCTCCGATTCCGTACCGCCGGTCCGTGCGTCGCAAGTCCCCGCGACCCACCGGCGCCGCCAGGAGCCGACCACGACATGATCAGCACCGGCGACCTGCGCAAGGGCCTCGCCATCGAGCTCGACGGCGAGCTCTGGCAGATTCTCGATTACCACCACATCAAGATGGGCCGGGGCTCGGCTCAGGTGCGGATCACGCTCCGCAACATCAAGCGCGGCCAGACGGTCGAGCGCTCGTTCCAGGCTGGGACGAAGTGGCCCCGCGCCTCGATGGAGAAACGGCCCGTCCAGTTCCTTTACCGCGACGGCGACGATTTTCACTTCATGGACAACGACACGTACGACCAGTTCGTGCTGACGTCGGCGCAGCTCGGCGAGGCGGCGCAGTACATGAAGGACGGGATGACCCTCGATCGGACGAGCTACCAGGGCGAGACGATCGGTGTCGAGTTGCCCGTGACCGTCGACCTCCAGGTGGCAGAGACCGAGCCGGGCTTTGCCGGAGACACCCAAAGCGGCGCCCGCAAGCCGGCGACGACCGAAACCGGGCTCGTCGTGACCGTCCCGATCTTCGTCAACGAGGGCGACACGATCCGCGTCGACACCCGGACGGGGGAGTACCAGACCCGGGTCTAGCTCCGCGCGTCCAGCGCGGTTCCGCGGAACGCCCGACGTTCAAACGGGCGAAGGAGCGACGGAGATCGCCCCGTCTACGGCGTTCCGGGGGTGATCTGGAACGCCCAGCGATCCAAGCGGCGAACAAGGGCTCCTTTGGCAGCCGATTGGACCCTTCCGGCCGCCCGTAGGAACGCCGGGCGTTCAAGCGGCGGCGCGCGCACGCCTGGCGTGACTCAACGATGATGAGAGCGTGAGCAATTCGGACCGGCGCGACGGACTCCTGCCGCCCTGGGATAGCGACGTCGCGGACACGAGCGCGACGGCCGGGCCGATGCCCGCCGCGTCGGCCACGCCGCCGGGCACCTTCGGGCTCCGGATCCTCGGCGTCAGAGAGGTCTCGAAGGCGGTCCGTGTCGCGATCCGGGCCCATGAAGGGCTTCGTGACGTGTGGGTCGAAGGCGAGGTCGGCCGGGTGACGGTCAGTTCGGCCGGTCACGCGTATTTCACGCTCAAGGACGAGCGCAACGCCCTCCAATGTGTCTGGTTCCGTGACGAGCGAGTCCGCTCCGCGTTCCAGCCCCAGGCCGGGCTCCGGATCGTGGCCCACGGCCGGGTGGACCTGTTCGAGCCCCAGGGAGCGCTCCAGCTCTACGTCGAATCGATCCAGCCAGCGGGATTCGGCGACCTGACCCTCCGCTTCGAGGCACTCAAGGCGCGTCTCACCCAGGAGGGCCTGTTCGACATCGCCCGGAAGCGCGCGCTGCCGCCCCGCCCGACGACGATCGCGGTCATCACGAGCCCGACCGGAGTCGTCTGGCGCGACATCGGTCATGTGCTGGCGCGACGCTGGCCGCTGACGCAAGTGGTCCTCGTCGCTTGCAAGGTCCAGGGCGAGGACGCGCCGGCCAGCATCGTCTCGGCGTTTCGCCGGCTCGAGCGCTGGATCGACCAGAGTCGCAGTGAAGGCCGGCCCGAAGACGCCCCGCAGGTGACGATCCTCGCCCGCGGTGGCGGCAGCCTCGAGGACCTGTGGTCGTTCAACGATGAGCGCGTCGTCCGGGCGGTCGTGGCCCACACGGTTCCGGTCGTCTGCGGCGTCGGTCACGAGGTCGACGTCACCCTGGCCGACTTCGCCGCGGACGTCCGCGCCCCGACGCCATCCGCGGCCGCGGAGCTCGTGGTCCCGGACCGGGGCGAGTGGGAAAAGGCGTTCCGCCGAGCGAGCGAGCGCATCGCGTCGGCGACGAGCGCCCACCTTGGAACGCTGCGGCGCGACCTCGACGCGGAGCGGCGGGCCCTCGACAGACTCGATCCGCTCGCCCAGCTGGTCGCGTCGCGCGAGCGTGTCGGGCTGTTGCTGGACCGAGGGATTCGCGCGGTGGACGCAGCGCTCGGCCGGCGTCGCGTCGTCCTCGACACCGCTGCGGCCGCACTACCCCAGCTCGCAACCTCGCGATTGCGTCGAGCGCGTTCAGAGCTCGACGCCGCCGGGGCCGCGCTCGCCGTCCTCGATCCGCAGCGGACCCTCGAGCGCGGCTACGCGATCGTTCGCCGGACGACTGATGGCGCGATCGTCCGTTCGCCCGGGGAGGCGCCGCCCGCGACGCCGCTGCGCCTTCGCGTCGCCGAGGGCGAGATCGCCGCGACGGTCGACCCTCCCGCGTGAGCGAGCTCGTCGCGTTCCTCATCCTGGTGGCTTTCGTGGCCGTCGTCGGGATCGGCCTTGGTATGCTCGTCGCACCCCGACTCACCCGCTGGACCGAGCGCGACGAAGAGGAGCCCAACGAGGAGCCACGTGACGACGGACCAGGCTGACACGATCGCCGCCCAGATTGCCGCGCTGCCGTTCGACGCCGCCTTCACGGAGCTCCGGCAGGCGATCGAGGAGCTGGAGGCCGGCGGGCTTGCGCTCGAGGAGACGATCGCCCGGACCGAGCGCGCGGTGGCCCTCCAGCGGCACTGCGAGAGCCTCCTCAACGACGCGGAGCTCAGGGTCAAGCAGCTCCTCACGCGACCTGGTGGAGGCCTGGAGGCGCGCGACCTGCCGAGCGCGGAGGACGCGGCCGACGGCAACTAGCCGCCTACCGACCCGCCGGCGGGATGTTGTGGTTGAAACGGAACAGGTTGTCGGGGTCGTAGCGGCGCTTGACCCTCGCCAGTCGATCGAACCGCTCCGGTCCGAACGCCGCCCTGACCCGCTCCGCCGGTTCGTCCATTGCGTAGTTGCCGTATCCCGCGCCGCTGTACGACGAGGGACCGATAGAGTCCACGACCTGCCGCGCCCAGGCGACCATCGAGCTGTCTTCTGACCGATCCTCCCAGACCGCGATCGCGGAGACATTCCAGCGCGCCTCACGCTGCCCGAACGCCGCTCCGCCGGCGGGTTCGGCCCGGGCGCGCCCAGTGATGGCCTCAAGGAGCATGAAGGACATGCCCGGTGGGGTCGTCTCGAGGGCCGTCGCGACAGCCTCGATCGCCGCCACGTCGAGGTCGCGGAGGAAATGGCCCTTCCAGTAGTGCCGCAGCCCGAACGGCAGGATCCCGCTGCTTGCCTGCATCTCGAGGTAGGTCGCTGGGATCACGTCGCCAGATGCCCCTGGAAGGGCGCGAAGCGGCCGGATCGCCGCCTCGGCGGCCTCAGTCGTCCCTTGGAAGTAGATGCTGATCCGGATGACAGGGGGAGCGGTCGCGGGATCGGTCTCGACGCCATCGACCTCGTCGAACGCCGGCCCAGTCACGAAGACCACGAGCTCCGGCGGAGCCTGCCGTGCGAGATCGGCGGCTGCCGTCAACGCCTCCCGGGCGTGCTCGAGGGGAACCGAAATGTCGCCCATCTGGAGGGGCCCGAGCGGGTAGACGGCGAACTCGAACTCGGTCACGACGCCGAAATTGCCGCCACCACCGCGGAGCGCCCAGAGCAGCTCGGGGTCGCCGCCCTCGCCCGCGATGACGACCGATCCATCTGCGGTGACGACCTCGGCCCGGACGAGGTTGTCGCACGTGAGGCCGAACGTGCCCATGAGGAATCCGATCCCGCCGGTAAGCGTCAGCCCACCGATTCCTGTGTCGCCGAACGTGCCACCGGTCGTCGCCAGGCCATGCGCCGTGGTCGCCAGGTCCACGTCATCCCAGAGGGCGCCACCCTCGGCGCGCGCGATCCGACGCTCGGGATCGACCTCCACGCGGCGCATCTCGCGCAGGTCGACGACGAGGGCGCCGTCGGCAACGGCGTGGCCGGCGACCGAGTGGCCACCGCCACGGACCGCGATCGCGAGACCCGCGCTTCGGGCGGCGCGGACGGCCGCGACCACGTCGGCTGTCGATCGACACTGGACGATCGCGGCAGGTCGCCGATCGATCGTCCCGTTGAACGTCTGTCGTGCCGCGTCGTAGCCCTCATGATCCGGCCCGAGGACGGTCCCGGCGATCAGATCGAGGCCCGGCAACGCATTCTCAGTGGTCATGTCGCCACGATGCATCGTTCCCGATCGGTGTCAAGATGTGTCTCACATCGCCACATGCGACCTGGAGAGGATCCGCGTGCCCATTCTGCCCACGCTTCGTGGTCCGGCCGACCTTCGCGGCCTGACCCAAGCCCAGCTCGAAGAACTCGCCCTCGAGATCCGCGAGACGATCATCACGACCGTCGCCACGACCGGCGGGCACCTCGGCAGCTCCCTCGGGGTCGTCGAACTGACGATCGCCCTCCATCGTCTTCTCGAGTCGCCGCGCGACCGGATCGTCTGGGATACCGGCCACCAGGCCTACCCGCACAAGCTGCTGACCGGCCGCTTTGAGCGGTTCGGGACGCTGCGGTCCGTCGGTGGCGTGGGCGGCTTCCCGCGACGCTCTGAGTCGGAGCACGACGTCTTCGACGGGGGACACGCGGGGACCGGGCTGTCGATCGGTCAGGGGCTCGCGACCGCGCGGGACCTGCGCCACGGGCTCGAGCGGATCGCCGTCGTCGTCGGCGACGCGGCCGTCACCAGCGGACTCAGCCTCGAAGCTCTCAACGACATCGGCCAGCGGAAGACCCAACTGCTCATCGTCCTCAACGACAACGAGATGTCGATCAGCCCCACCGTCGGTGGCCTGTCGAAGTACCTCAGCCAGATCAAATTGTCCGGGACATGGCAGTCCAGCAAAACCGCCTACGACGATCTCGTCGGCCGGTTGCCGGTGATCGGCCCGACGGTCCGCGAGCTGAGCCAGCGTCTCCGCGCGTCTGTCGTCAACTTCGTCCAGCCGGGGCAGCTGTTCGAAGACCTCGGCATCACCTACATCGGGCTCGTTCCGGGGCACGACATCCGGGCCCTCTTGTCGACGTTCAGCCAGGCGCTCGAGCTGAAAGGTCCGGTCATCGTCCACGTCCGGACTCAGAAGGGCCACGGGTTCACCCCGGCCGAGACCGACCAGGTCGGATTCCACGGGGCCGCGCTCCCACCGATGGCCGTCCCGCCATCGAGCAACGGGAACGGTGGCTCCGAACTTGCGGCGGCCGTCCATTCGAGCGGAGCGATGCCAACCGAATCGATGGCCGACGATGCGGCCCCGCCCACCGCCGTCGCGGCGCCGAAGAAGCACCCGAACTACACCGCGGTCTTCGCGGCCGAGTTGATCGAGCTGGCCCGGACCGACCGCCGGATCGTCGGGATCACCGCCGGCATGCCGACCGGGACCGGCATGTCAAAGTTCCAGGCGGCGTTTCCCGAGCGTTTCGTCGACGTCGGGATCGCGGAACAGCACTCGATGGCGCTCGCGACCGGCCTGGCGATGGGCGGCATGCGGCCGGTCGTCGCGCTCTACTCGACGTTCCTCCAGCGGGCCTTCGACCAGACCGTCCACGACGTGTGCCAGAACGATCAGCCAGTCCTGCTGGCGGTCGATCGCGCCGGGCTCGTTGGGGAGGACGGGACGAGCCACCAGGGCATGTTCACGATCCCAGCCCAGCGCCAGCTTCCGAACCTCGTGATCGCGTCGCCGAAGGACGAGCAGGAGCTGCGCTCGCTGCTTCGGAC